>JAUZRW010000067.1 GCA_030950085.1 Anaerolineae bacterium | reverse complement strand
GCATGATTTCTGAACCTATCTTCGTGCCATTCGAGCGCCTTCGTGGTGAATTTTTTAGGCATTTTCTCATAGATAGGTGAACAATTACCCAAATTCTACATGATTAACTGGAGTACATATTGGATTTTTCACAACTGCCTCAGCCTTCTGAACGCAATATAGCCATCCACGTAACGGCGGCAGCAGAACGGTCATTACGTGGCGGACACCCTTGGCTCTATGACAATTCGATTCGGGAGCAGAGTAAAGACGGTCAAGCAGGGGATATCGGGGTCATATTTGACAAAAAACGACACTTCCTCGCTGTTGGCTTATATGACCCCGACTCGCCGATTCGGGTGAAAATTTTACAGCATAAAACATCAGCTTCTATTGGGCATGATTTTTTCCGCACACGATTACAAGCTGCGGCACAAATTCGAGCGCATTTACCCGATGACGGCACAACAGGCTATCGCTTTGTACATGGCGAAAATGACACTCTGCCGAGCCTCGTCATTGACCGTTATGGTGCTGTACTGGTAGTCAAGCTCTATTCGGCGGCGTGGTTTGCCCATTTGCGCGAACTATTATCAGCATTAGATGATATTCACCCTGCGAAAACGATTGTCTTACGCCTCAGTCGGGCAGTGCAAGATGGCGAAACTTTCGGATTATCGGATGGCATGGTTATTCGTGGTAAACTATCAGAATCAAAAGTTGCCTTCACAGAGAATAAACTGCGCTTTGTTGCCGACGTGATTCGCGGTCATAAAACAGGCTTTTTCTTTGACCAACGCGAAAATCGTCAGCGTGCCATGACATTATCTGCTACAAAAAATGTCTTGGATGTCTTCTCGTACAATGGAGGATTCTCATTATATGCCGCAGCAGGTGGGGCAAAATCTGTCCTCAGCGTGGATATTAGCCAACCTGCCCTACGCGATGCCCGACAGCTATTTGAACTGAATGCGAATCATACTAATATTGCAAATTGTCAGCATGAGACCATGGCAGCGGATGCTTTTGAGGCACTGCGACAACTTGCTAGTCAGAGACGGAAATTCGGCTTAGTCGTAGTAGACCCACCCTCTTTTGCTAATAAAGCGAGTCAAATCGAAGATGCCCTGAGAGCCTATCGTAAATTGACCGCATTAGCTCTTCCTTTGGTTGAAAAAGGTGGCACGTTGGTCATGGCATCATGTAGCAGCCGCATTGCGCCGGATGATTTTTTCGCAACTGTGCATCACACCGCACAACGTCATCACTATAGGCTACACGAAATCGAACGGACATCCCATGCCATTGACCACCCTCTGCGCGAGTCATTCCCTGAAGGTCGCTATTTGAAATGTTTGTTTGCAACTGTAGACTGATGTAGAGTGCCAAAAGTGCTTAGAAAATACGTAGCGCAAAGAGGCAAAGGGTGAAAGGCGCAAAGAGAAGTTGTGAATAGGATTCTTTATGCTTTTCGGGCGCAATGCCTTGCGCCCCTACATAAAAACTTTTGTGAGCATGTACTATCATGACCTGAAAATAATAAAACTTGAAAAAACAATGAAACGAAATCAGATTCTCTTAATTTTAGTGGCGGTCATACTCACAATTGCTTCAATACGCCTTGCAGATGATACGCAAAATTTCATTCGCAGTCTTCCGGTGCTATTGGCATGGATAGCTGTATTACTGCGAATCGTGCCTAGTCTATCTAAGCCGATTGTCATTATCCGTCGGATTCCTGTTTTACTGTGGTTAATTGACCTAATCGCCTTCGTCATGATTATTGCTGTGTGGATTGTTGTTTATCAACCGGCTGTCGGTATTGCCTTATCAGGTGCTGAGTATTTTTGGTTATTCGGTGGCTTCTATGGCATGATTGCCTTATCAACAGTCGGAACGATGCAACAATCGTCACCTATCGGTTGGTGGGCTAGTCCCTTGATTACAATCACGACCATTGTGCTGATTATCATTGGGCTTGAACTCGGTCTCCGTTATGTTTGGGTGATGTCCGATAATTTTCAATTTAGCAAAATGCACAGTAATTGGTCACGCTTGTACTGGAATCCACTCAATACTGAAAGCTATCGAGATTATCATCCGGCACTCAACGATGAGCGAATGCAGATTATTGTGGCAGGCGATTCATTAGCAGCAGGTTATGGCGTGGATAGCATCGACGATACGTTTCCGCATCTTCTTGATAATTTACTCGGCGATGATAGCACCGTTAATATTGTGGCACAACCCGGTTGGGGTATTAGCACAGCTTTAGGGGCGCTAGAAAATTATCCCACAAAGCCGGATATTGTCATCTTGTCACATTATATCAACGATATTGCCGAAGGCTCTGCTGGGCAACAATACAGTCAACCCTTCCCCACGATTCGGCTTGAACCAACAGAGAATCAACGTTGGTGGGTCGAGAATTTCTATATTGCGAATTTCCTCTATTATCGTGTTTTCCTCTATACACAGTATGATTCAGTCGGATTGTATAATGGCTGGCTACGGGGGGCATATGAAAATCCGACAGTTTGGGATGCCTATCAAGCAGAGATGCAAGCATGGATAGATTGGACTGCGGCGAATGATGCTGAGTTAGTGGTGATTGTCTGGTCTAATCTATTAGCTATTGATGAATGGCGCGATGTGACTGACCCTGTTGTTTCGTATTTTGAAGCACAGGATATCCCCGTTGTCGATATGGGCGACGCGCTACAGGGCGAGAATCCATCGAAATTAACTGTGAATTTATTTGATGCTCACCCCAGCGAATATAGTCACCAAGTCGCTGCCGAACATCTGTATCGTGTTATCACAGGAGGCAATCAATGAAAAACTATAGCCCAATTTGTAGCATGACTTGGCACACCCGTTTATAATACTGTGAACTGTTTAACGTACCGTTTAGGATAGGCAAATGGCAAAAAGACTTTCTTTACTGATTAGTTTGTTGTTACTTATCATGATTGCTCTGCCTGTACAGGGTCAAGATGATGTAGAAACTTATGTACTCGGTGTGGCACAACCGTTCACGGGTCCCTTGGGTTCGTTCGGAACCGATTTCACACGCGGAATTGAACTCGCTGTCATGCAAATGAATGCTGAACTGGAAGCATCCGGAGTCAATATTCGCTTTGAAGTGGCGAGTGCAGATACCGAAGGCACACCCGATGGGGCAGCACGAGCAGTCCAGACGATTGTGCAAACCACAGGCGCAGAAGTGATTGTTGGACCCTTGACCACCTCAGAAGTTCTCGGCGCAAAGCAATTCGCCGATGAAAATGGTGTTGTCATTGTTGCTCCTGCTTCAAGTGGTATTCCGGGCGCGATTCCGGGTGACAACATTTTCCGTGTTATGTACCCACCCGATAACTTCGCAGCACTAGCTTTTGCTGAAATTGCCCGTAGTCGTGGCTATGAGAATATCGCTATTCTGCATGTTGATGACCCCTTCGGTAACGGTCTTGCCGAACGTTTCACGATTGATTTCCAAGCAGCAGGCGGCGGCGAAGTCACAACCATTGCCTATTCACCTGAGCCACCCGACCTTTCCGGCGAAGCAACAGCCCTCAGTGCTGATGTTGCCCAATTATCGGGTTCAGGCAATACAGCCGTATTCTGCATTTGCTTCCTTGCAGATGCCCAAAAGCTGCTACAAGTCGCACAAATTGACCCCATTCTCACAACTGTCGAATGGATGGGTGTCGAAAATCTGGTCAGCCCTGACTTGTTAGCAGATGCTGGTCACGCCCAATTTTTGCAATCCGTGAATTTCATTTCGGTATCCTTCACCGATACTGCAACCCCACTCACGAGTCCGTTCATCGAATCCTTCACTGCTGAATATGGCGACCCACCGGGACCATTCACCAACTATGCCTTTGATGCTGCCAATATCGCCATGTTGACAATGTTAGCGGCTGGTAATGATGGCGATGCCGTTACAGGCATGTTGCCTTTTGTAGCGAATCATTACATTGGCACGAGTGTCCAAGCCTATTTGGATGATAATGGCGACCAAGCGATTGCCTTCTATGGTATTTTCCGCGTCGCTGATGATGCCTCGTCATTTATCGAGATTGGCACATATAATGGGTCAACTGGCTTGTTGGAAATGAACGAATAACTATAATCTGTACAAAATTTGGGGCGTAGTAGGTTTGTGCCCCTTTTGAATAACGAAAAATCCCGACTTATGTTTGAAAGAATACTGATTGATTCGCTCATTCGCTCAATGCAAGTGGGTAGCCTTTATGCGTTGATGGCACTCGGCATCACCCTCACGATGAGCGTGTTAAAATTACCGAATTTCGCCCATGCAGAATTCGTTACAGTGGGGGCTTATACCGCGTTGATTGTCTCGCGCAATGTATCGACGAACCCCATCATCATACTTGGACTATCCGCAATTGTGGCTTCTGTTGTGGCGCTAGTATCGCATATCACCGTCTTTCGTCCCTTTGAAAAACAAAAGTCCTCTATCTATATCATGTTGTTAGCTTCATTCGCTGTGGGACTCATCATTCGCTATGTGCTATTCCTCACAGCCGATACCTTTGATTTGTTCGACCAGCGAATTCAAGTGCCGTTGGAAATTTGGTATCGTACAGACAATTTTATCTTGTCAAATGTGTTTTTCTGGGTTGTGCCGACCAGTATTGTTCTCGTGATTGCGCTATCATTGTTGCTCAATGCGACACCGCTTGGGCGTGAGATGCGGGCGCTTGCTGACAATTTTGATTTAGCGCGAGTCATCGGTATTCCGGTAGAGCGCGTCAAGTGGTTGACATGGTTGCTTGTCGGGGCATTGGCAGGAATTTCTGGGGCATTATGGGGCATCCAAACATCTGTGAGTCCATTGATGGGCTGGGTTGTCATTCTATCGGTATTTGCAGCAGCGATTCTCGGTGGATTATCAAGTTTCCCCGGCACCATTCTGGGGGCATATGTGGTCGCATTTTCTGAAAATACCATCATGCAAGTTCTCAATTTTCAGTTTGGACTCAGTTTTAGTTTTAAGCCGGCTATCCCCTTCATCATCATTGTGATTGTCTTGTTGATTCGTCCCGAAGGCTTCACGCAGTTTTTCAAAAGCAATCGGAGTCTGAAACGATGAATATTGACTACGTTGCGACGACGATAGCCGTTCTCACATTTTTTGGCATCTGGTCATTGATGGCAATTAGCCTCAATATTGAATATGGTGTCGCTGGAATCCCGAACTTTGGTAAGGCGCTTTTTGTGTCGATTGGGGCGTATACAACAGGTGTCACTTATACGCGCTTACTGCCTATCCTTGCCGGACGTGACTTCATTCACCCTTGCGGTAGCACATTAGCTGATGCGATTCAACTGCGCTCAGATATCATCCGCACGATGCCTGTGGTTGCTTTTGTTAATTTTGGTATCACATTGGTCATTGCAGCCGTTATTAGTGGGATTATCGGTTTTGCTTTCTCGTATCTCGTATTGCGCCTGAAAGAAGAATGGTTTCTGGCATTAGTATTGTTAGTCGGTGGCGAGATTGTCCGAATTTTTGTGCGTGGCTATCAACCGCTTATCTGCGCCAACAATGGCATTTCCGCAGTTTCACAGCCTTTCGCCTTCATGGGAGGTCGTTCAGCCTCTATCGCATTTTTGATGCTTGTGCTGCTGATTGCCTTTATCGCTTACGTTTATAGTGAACGCTTGATTCGCTCGCCTTACGGACGCTTGCTGAAGGCTATCCGCGAGAATGAAGATATCGCTCGTACACTAGGCAAAGATGTGGCGAAAACAAAGGCACAAGTTATGTTCATTGGCTCGATGATTGCTGCTATAAGCGGTGTCTTGTTTGCGGTCAATCTCGGCTTTGTGAATACCAATGACTATGTAGTGACACTGACGCTTGATGTATGGGTGATGGTTGTTCTTGGCGGATTAGGTAATCCGAAAGGGGCATTACTCGGTGCATTCGTGATTGCGGTACTGGACCGACTGACTGCTATTGCCGCTATTCAGATGAATATGGCAGGATTCAACCTCGAATTTAACTTTGTGCGCTTCATCTTATTTGCCGTGATATTACTATTGATGATGCGTTATCGTCCGCAGGGGATTCTACCAGAGCCGAATTACACCACAGAGGCTCATGATAATCTGACCGCACGCACTACAGGAGATTGATGATGCTAGAACTGAGCAAGGTTTCCAAAGATTTTGATGGTTTGCGTGCTGTAAGCAATGTGTCTTTGTCCGTGAAGCAAGGCGAGATTGTGGGCTTAATCGGACCCAATGGTAGCGGAAAATCGACTTTGCTTAATGTCATTTCGGGGCGTTTTCCGGTGACAGCAGGGCGTATCACTTTTCAAGAACATGATATTACGCCGCTATCCCCTGACCGTATTTTTCATTTGGGATTAGGGCGTGGTTTCCAAGACCCGTCGCTGTTCTATCAAATGACGGTTCTTGATAATACGATTTTGCCAGCTAAAGCACAAAAAGGCGAAAATCCGCTATTCGCACCATTTAAGCGTTTTTGGCGACAAGAAGAACATCAACTAGCTGAACGTGCCTATGAGATTCTGACGCAGATTGATATGGGGCGACTCTTTGGTCAACTGGCATCAGAATTATCAGGCGGGCAGATGAAATTACTCGATATTGCGCGGTCACAGATGGGCAATCCACAGATGTTATTGTTGGACGAACCGACAGCCGGAGTCGCGCCGCCCTTAGCCCAAAGCATCTTTGAACATATTGCTAATTTACGCCAAAACGAGAATATGACCTTTCTCATTATTGAACATCGGCTTGATATGCTCTTCAACTTTGTTGACCGTGTGTATGTGATGCACATGGGCGAACTTCTGGCACATGACACACCGGATGAAATTCTCGAAAATGCCGAAGTCCGTGAAGTCTATTTTGGAGATTGACTATGCTATCTATCCGAGAATTAACGGCAGGCTACGGTAAACTCGAAATTTTGCATCAACTCAGTGTCGACATTCAAGTTAACCATATGACGACGATTTTGGGGGCGAATGGCAGTGGTAAGAGTACGCTTCTCAAATCTATTTTTGGCTTAACAACGATTACAGGCGGTTCAATTACATACAACGATAGAGAAATCATCGGCATTTCTACAGAGAACATCAGCAAATTAGGTATCGCCTATGTGCCACAACGCGAGAATATTTTCGCGTCTATGACCGTTCGTGAAAATCTTGCACTTGCTGTCCGTAAAGCAAGTCGGGCAGAAGCCGCACTACGAATTGATAGAGCCTTCGACTTATTTCCCATCCTGACAAAACGTGCCAATCAACGCACAGGTTTAATGAGTGGTGGTGAACGGCAAATGGTGGCAATCGCTATGGGCTGGTTGATGAACCCCTCGCTGATGCTCTTGGATGAACCCACAGCCGGACTTGCGCCTCTGGTTGCCAAAGAAGTCTTTGAAACACTGTACAATCTCAGTCAGAAAGGCATTACGCTGGTTATCGTTGAACAAAATGCGCGAACTGCCCTACGTTGGTGCGAGGATGTCTGTATCTTGCGCGAGGGAACACTGGTCTATCAAGGAAGAAACGATGCTTTTGCGGAAGACGATTCGCTACTTCATACCTATCTCGGCTTGTTATCGATTGGAAAGCAATAAATTCAACAAGGCAGAAAATAACTATCATGTCACTCAAAGACACTGTGACGCAGGCTTTTGTAGCATATTTTGGAGAAAAACTGCAAATTATTGTTCGTGCGCCGGGACGAGTGAATCTAATTGGTGAACATACCGATTATAATGATGGTTTTGTGATGCCGATGGCGTTAAATCGCGCTGTGTGGATTGCTCTTCGTCCGATAAATACCCCGTTAGCCAAGATTAAGTCTCTGTACTTTGAGACCCTGATTGAATCCAGTTCTAATGACTATACGAAGAATAAGTTATCCCCACCCATTATCCACACTATACATCAATCGTTTCGCGCATGGTATTGTTGAGCCGTGCAATTTGTTCATTGGCATGGCGCAAACGGTCACTGAGCGTCGTGATTAAATGTACTGATAAATCTGGATATTGGCGTGTTAAGGCAAGGAAGGGTTCACGGTTGACTGTCAATACGAGTGTATCCTCGGTGGCGATAGCATCTGCTGAACGCGGTTGACTATCAAATAACGACATTTCTCCAAAAGCAGAGTTCGCCTCATAAGCCGCTAACATCGTGAAAGTATCTTGTTCTTTATTCATCAAGCCAACTTCTACTCGTCCTGTGACGACAATATACAGCGACCCGCCATCATCCCCTTCTTTGAAAACTTGTTGGCTCTTCTTGAAAATTTTTTCATCACAAATGGTTGCTAGTGCCTTCAATTGTTCAACCGCTAAACTCTGGAAAAAAATAACCCGTTTCAGATAAATCATACGTTCAATAATGGATAACACAGTTCGACTCTCCTTATCATCTCCTTGTGCGAGTGTGTCAAAGACGGTTTCTCCCCGAATCAGGCGCATTGCAGCGCGTGCTGTTCGGCGTACATCAGGATTTTTGCTAGAGGACGCGGCACGCACTGTTACGGCTGTCACATCAGGATTGATATGTTTTTGGCACGGCGATAAGTCCCCTTGTTTGGCACGTGGGATAGTCTCATCACCGAGAATAACACGGCGCGTATTATTATTATCAGCCGCAACTTCACCCATTGCCATCACAGATACTGCCCGTAACCACGTATTATCCCCTGTTGCCAACTCTCGTAGAATAACTTCGGTTGACTTCGGCACTTGTTTCTTAAGGTCATAAAAACCTTGTGTCAGTGCTTCTGAGGTCAGGCTTGGCTCAAATAAAGGCGCAACCTGCCGCGCTAATTCCGGTGTTGCCAATGACTCCAATGCTTCTACAGCATTAATGCGTGTACGAGGATTTTCACTCTGCAATGTTTCGTGAATCGTATTAACCGCCGTTTCATCGTAGACCACTCGCAGCATATCAAAAACCTCAGCCCGCAACGTCCGATTTTGTTCCGTAAAATGGACTGTCAAGACACCGAAACTTGGATACATCTGGCAATCGTCTAGCACTTGCAAGATGGCATGATTGGCATAGATTTCGTCCAGCGTCTCGTGGGCAAGGCGTATTAAATCGTCATCATAACGGTCATGATTGATACGAGTCAGCACAATCATCGCTTGTTTGGCGAGTTGACCATTCTCTGCCTGTGTTGCTTTGAGAAGCGGCTCTATCGCATGATTACCGAGACTCGCTAGTGCATCTATCGCGGCATGTCGAATCTCTGGACTCGTATCCACTAATGCCCGAATCAATGTCGAAGCGGCGGAAGCATTCGCAATCTTGCCCAAAACGCGCAGTTCTGCCTGACGAATGCGTTCAATCGGGTCATCTAAAAGCATTTTTTCACGGTCAAGGATGAGTTGCGTAATCTCTTGTGGCATATTGTCGCGCCACAATTTTTCAATACCCACAGTTGTAGCGAGACGCACAGTATCATCATCATCTTCCATGAAAAGTACCAATTTTCGGATATATTCAACATCACCCATATCAACCATAACATTGATTGCCGCAATGCGTGCTTCGGCAAAGTAATCGGACTGCATTGCTTTTAGAACACGCTCTGCCGTATCCTTATGAGCTATCGACTCAGATTGCGTCAATGTCTTTACCGCCTCAGCACGGACAACAGGGTCTCTATCATGAGCATGGTCAATGGCTATCTTGAAGCGAATCTCTTCATCGTCACCTATAATATTCATCAAACCGATGAGAGCCGTCTGCCGCGTGAGAGGGTCGGTATTCTCTGCATTTTCAACATAGAAGAATCGCGCAAGGTCGCCACGCGCATCGCCTTGCACCAATACCTCCATGATAGTGCGCTGTGTTTCACCTCCTGCGTCACGGGCGCGAGCAATCAATATGGGAATAACATCATCACTGCCCACTTCTAGCATAATCGTTGCAAAGAAGTGAACAAAATCTGCATCTTCTGCTTCGTCCAAACGCTGATTAAGGCGCTTGAGTGTGTTGGTATCGACAGCGCCCCATTCATATTCTTGTGACAATAATGCCGCATAATCTTCGCGCTCTAGCAACTTCACCATGGCACGCCCATACTCGCGTCTGAGGATGAAACCTGTCACCATATAGGCAAGCGAGACAAATACAGCTAAAACGATAAAGATAGTCGTGCTAGATATTCTATTGCCATTCGGTAAGGGGATGCTATCAATCTGTACGGCAAGCCCAATCACAATATTCGCAAACGGCGAAATCACACCGTTAATCACCGAGCGCGAACGCCCTTTCATGAAGGATGGCACAGCATTAATCAGCAGACCATTGATAGGCGAGCGAAAAACACGCCTAAATGACTTAATTGTAATATGGGCTGCTCCGGCTGAACCGACTGTGAATAAGCCGACAGGTGCGGCAAAGGCAAAAGCGACTGTTCCGGCGACACCGAATGCTGTAATCGGGTATATCAGGTTCACATTGCCGAGTCCCAAGCGTTTCATGATTTGTGGGAAGAAAAATAGCTGTACGAATAGCATTATCAACGCAGAATAGCCATCTAATTGCCCAAAAAATTTGCCGATTGCAGCTTCTTGGGCAGTCGCACTACCCGGCAATTGTGCCGCGTAATATGCTCCAACGAGGGTTGTCGCCACAAAGGTAAACAGTGCAATTTGGGCATTCATCAAGATAGCACTACTTGTCATCCACTTGAGATAGCGCGAATTCCCGATATACGCAAATCCATCACGGATACTATCGAGATACCCTCCGTGTGTAGCCTCCCATTCTAGCTTAGAGTCTTTGAGTATAAGTGGCATCAGCAAGACAATCACCAAGACGATGATAAGCGTACTAAACCAGAGCCAAAAAATTTGCTGTGCTTCTAATCCAAGCGTATCGGTTAATAGCGCATAGCTAAACCCCCCGACAGAAAGACCAACCAAGCGGGCAACACCGAGCAAGGGCAAAATACGTTTGCTAGTACGTGTATCATAAAAATCAATGATATTGGTTTTCCACTGTAGCACCCAAATCAGCAAAATAGATTCGTAGAGGACATAAAGTGCGACTGCTCCTAAGACTTTGAATCCCAAGCTAAGAGCGATAATACCAGAGGCAACTGCGGCGGCTGAAATCGCTGTCATGATGACCAGAAGCAAGTGTTTTGGGATACGGTCAACCACAGCAGTATAGGCAATCGAGGCAATAATCGTTGTGATGCCAAAAAAGATGAGTCCGGTGGCGATGAAACCGCTTCCTAATTCCGGTTGGGCGACAATGACAGAGCGCGTGCTGCTACTTGCCCATGAGACACCAACGTTGTAGATAAAAAATGCGGCAAATAATAGCGAAAAACGCGGCAATTCATCACGCCGTATATCAAACAATTTCTGTAACCCAGCCATAAAAACGATATACCTGACCTAGTGTTTCTAATTTGCCCGATTGTAAGCCATTGTCATAAATTGTGCGACTATTTGCACTAAAGTCACACTGTCATAATGCCCCACCCCTGCCTACAATCATCTTCTTGATATGAACATCACACGTTAGAAATGACCTATGACGCGCAATTATAATGACCGCATTGCCAAATTATTAAAAGTCAAATCTGTTCAAGTAGCTGCTACCATCCGCTTATTAGATGAAGGCAACACCATTCCTTTCATCGCACGCTACCGTAAAGAGCAAACGCTCAACCTTGATGAGTATTTATTGCGTCAAATTGAAGAAACCGTGACGCGCTTTCGACAAGTAGATGACCGTCGTGATACTATCCTCAAGAGTATTGATGAACAAGAAAAACTCACACCCGAACTCCACAAAAAAATAGTAGCGGCGGAATCACTGACTGAACTAGAAGACCTTTACCAGCCCTATAAGCCAAAACGTCGGACTCGTGCTAGTATTGCCCGTGAAAAAGGTCTTGAAGCTCTCGCGCAGATGATTTTGGAACAGCCACACAGGGGCAAATCACCACAAGTAGCCGCACGCGAATTTCTATCAGATGATGTGGACACTGTAGAAGATGCTTTACAAGGCGCACGCGATATTGTGGCGGAAATCGTCACCGACGACCCCGATGTGCGCGGTGAAGTGCGCGAAAAAGCGTTGCAATATGGCACATTAAGCAGCAGTCGCATCAAAAATAGTGATGACCCTAAAGCTGTGTTCAAGACTTATTATGACTTCGAGACTCGTGTTGCATATGCGAAACCACATCAAACACTAGCACTCAATCGCGGCGAATCAGAGAAAATTCTGCGTGTAAAGGTCACTATCCCTGAACGTGATTGGCGCAATGCCTTGACGTATCGTTATCGTCCGCATCAACAGTCTGAATGGTATGACCAACTGCTTGAAGCGTTAGAAGACGGGGCAAAACGTCTCTTATTGCCAGCAATTGAACGCGACGTGCGCCGTTATTTATCGGAAGTCGCGGAAGAACACGCCATCGAAGTTTTTGCGACCAATCTACGCAATTTGTTGCATCAGCCACCATTGCAGCAACGGGTTATCATGGGTGTAGACCCTGCTTATCGCACCGGATGTAAAATCGCCATTGTTGACGAATTTGGAAAATTACTCGCCACAACGACTATTTATCCGCATATGCCACAGCAACGTTATCGAGAAGCACAGACCGAACTTGCACAATTGATTCAGAAATATCGGGTGACGATAATTTCTATTGGCAACGGCACAGCCTCGCGTGAAACTGAACAAATGACAGCCGAACTTACGCGCAAATTAGATAATGTACAATATGTCATCACCAATGAAGCAGGTGCTAGTGTTTACAGTGCGAGTGATTTAGCGCGTGCCGAATTGCCTAATTTAGATGTGAGCATTCGTGGCGCGGTCAATATTGCCCGCCGTATTCAAGACCCCTTAGCCGAGTTAGTCAAAATTGACCCCAAAAGTATCGGTGTTGGTCTCTATCAACATGATGTCAATCAGGCACAATTATCTCATGCGCTAGATGCCGTGGTTGAAAGTGTCGTTAATCAAGTCGGGGTTGATGTCAATACAGCCTCACCTGCGCTATTGCAATATGTGGCTGGGATTGGTGCAAAACTCGCTAAAAATATCGTTGCCCATCGTGACGAAAACGGCAGATTCAACAGTCGCAGCAGCATTAAAAAAGTATCTGGCATGGGGGCGAAGTCCTTTGAACAGTCCGCCGGCTTCTTGAGAGTGCGTGATGGGAATAATCCACTTGATAGCAGTGCTATCCACCCTGAAAGTTATAAAATCGCCAAAGCTGTTTTGAAGCGTGCCGGACTCAAGGCGAATACCCCACTCGAAAAGCGCGAAGCCGCTATTCAGCAATTATCGCGTGAAATTTCTATCGAGAAACTGGCAAAAGAAGTCGATGCAGGGACATTAACATTAGCAGATATTCTGGAACAATTAGTACGTCCGGGGCGCGACCCGCGTGATGATATTGACCCACCACTGCTCAGAAGCGATGTGCTGACAATGGATGACCTTAAGATAGGCTTGATACTATCCGGCACGGTTCGTAATGTCGTTGATTTTGGCGCATTTATCGACATCGGTGTTAAACAAGATGGCTTACTGCATATCAGCAAAATTCCACGCGGCGAAAATTTAGGGGTGGGCGATATTCTACAAGTGGAAATCCTTAGTGTGGATAAAGAACGAGGTCGCATTGGTCTGGGATGGACAACGTAAGTAACACAACCTGTCCTAATGGTCAAGCGATATTCTGTCATTGGTGCGTTGTGTCTATGCACAGAATACGGCACACTCATCATGAATGAAAATATTTCTTAAAGGGAGACATGATGGTTACAACACAACAATGGACACGAGTTGCCAGCTATGCCGAGCTTAAGGCGACGAATTGTCTGACGGTGACTGTTGAGAAACATACGCTGGTTTTGTTTGCTTATGCTGATGATGTCTATGCTGTCGATAATCGCTGTCCGCATATGGGATTCCCACTCAATAAGGGGTCTGTGAATGATGGTATTTTGACGTGTTATTGGCATTATGCGCGTTTTGATATTGCGAGTGGTGGCACATTTGACCTCTTCGCAGATGATGTTCCGGCGTTTCCGACACGGGTAGATGGCGATGATGTGCTGGTAGATGTCACGCCGAAATCTGACCAAACCGAACACCATCGCAAGCGTGTCACAGTGGGTTTAGAGCAAAATCTTGGACTGGTACTGGCAAAATCTGTGATTGGTTTACAGCGTGCCAATATCACAATGGCTGAACCTTTCCGTACAGGCTTACAATTTGGGACAGAATATCGCAGCACAGGTTGGGGGCAAGGTTTAACGATACTCGGCTGCATGATAAACCTCGTCGATTATCTGGACAATGAACAAAAACCGCGTGCGCTCTATCATGGCTTATCGGCAGTCGCCGGCGATACGACTATGCACTCGCCACATTTTTCTGTCGGGGCATTACCCAACCCCGATGTTGATATGACCACGCTCAAAAAATGGTTTCGGCGCTTCATCGAAGTGCGCGACAATGAAGGGGCAGAACGTGTCATTATTTCTGCTTTACACAGCGGCGCAGATGATAAACAAATGGCAGATATGCTCTTTGCGGCGGCAACTGACCATCGTTATATTCAGGGTGGGCATGTGCTGGATTTCATCAACAAAGCCTTTGAAAGTCTTGATGTTGCTGGTTGGGAAAATGCCGAACCTGTCCTTGCGAGTCTCGCGCCGATTCTCGCGTCTGCCCCACGTATGGAAGAGAGCAATGCGTGGCGTTCCCCGATTGATTTGGTTGGCATTCTACAAGCGGCTTTCGAGGCATTACCATCAGCATTGGAAAACGGCACAGGAAAAAATATTAACCCCGATTTTGACGCGCTACTTGCTGTTCTCTTGCAAGATGACCCACAATTGACAGTCGATACCTTAGTCGAAACCTTGCAAAACGGCGTTTCAGCACAGGCACTTGCTGGAGTGGTTGCCTATGCTGCGGCGATTCGTATTACCCAATTCCATACCAGTAATGAATTTGGCGATTGGGATACAGCACTGCATACTTTTACATTTGCCAATGCTGTCCACATGGGATTACTGCGCGTCGATTCTGCGGATTTAGTGCGCGGCATTTTCGACGCAGCAATGAGTATCTATCTTGACCGCTTCTTGAACATCCCTGCCGCAAAAATCCCAAAACCCGATAGTAAGATTGATAATCCCGAATCACTGTTGGATGACCTCGAAAAGATGCTCAATTTGCAGCAACAGGTCAACGAAGCCGCGTCATTGGTCGCAACTTATCTCTATAGCGGAGGCGATGCGAAGAAACTTATGGCTTGCATGGGACGCTTGCTCTTACGTGAAGACCGTGATTTCCATACGATACAATGTGTCGAAGCTTCATTTCGCCAATATTCGCTGCTGAAAGATACGCCCTATGCCAACAATGTCTTGATTGCATCGGCGCGTTATCTGGCGGCACATGCCCCAACGATGCGGGCGCAGGGTCAAACTTATCAAATTGCATGGCGACTCGCACGCGGCGAAAAATTATTTGAGGGCTAAACCTCAAGATTGAACCACAAAGGCACAAAGGACACAAAGCATTATTTTAGGATTTCCTTTGTGTCTTTCATCCTCATCTTCTATTGACTAACAGATATTCTTCGCTTCATGTTCCTCTTCGTAGGAATGTCGCCTATAATCACATCATTATTCAGACACAAAACCGAACGAGTGGCTATGATAATGAGCATCAAAGACTTCAGCGAAAATTTACGCCAAGATGGGATTGTGGCGATTGTCCGTGTTGATGATTTATCGGGGGCAGTACCACTCGTACAAGCATTGCGGCGTGGCGGAATCAACATTATTGAATTTACATTGACCAATCCGGCGGCGGTGGATGCCATTAAAGCTGTGCGCGATGGTATCGACGCATCCGAACAAGACAGACTGGTACTGGGTGTTGGTTCGGTGAAAACAATGCAGCAAGCGCAACAATGTTTAGAGGGTGGCGCAGAATTTATCGTCTCCCCTATCACGAACTTCGACATCATCAAAGTCTGCAACAGCAACGAGATTCCGATTTTCCCCGGCGCATATACCCCAACAGAAATTTATCAAGCATGGGAGGCGGGCGCAACTGCCGTGAAGGTCTTTCCGGCGCGAAATTTGGGAGCAACCTATATCAAAGATATTCTTGCCCCGATGCCTGAGTTAAAACTTGTTCCCACAGGCGGTATTTCTGCGAAAAATATTGCCGACTATATCAAAGCCGGTGTCTTAGCTGTTGGAGTCGGGGGTTCACTGGTGGATAAAAAAGCGGTTGCTGCTGGTGATTGGGACACTATCGAAAAAGCGGCTGTTGCTGTTCGAGAGGCATTTACTAAGGCATAATAATATAGTATGGGTTTAGCCTTCTTGTGCGATAGCCCAAAAGATGTTGATACCCATTTTGAGCGCCTTAAAGGGTTGGGATATGGTGTTCATAAAGCGCCATTTGATGCTTTTTGGGGACAACGCTATGCCCAAATTGAAGACCCCGATGGTAATGTGATTGATTGGTTCGCTGCTTTGGCATAATGGAAAAATCGATTCAAACAACTTTGTTTATTTTTGTGGGCGTAGCAGACGCTATCGCCCTTACATGATCGATTATGAATGAGTCTCTAATGCGCCTGTGACGGCACGATACAATACAGAGATCAATAATTCGATACGGTTAAATAAGCCCGGCAGGTAGATTTTCTCTTGTTCAGTATGAATCCCTTGTGCAGGCGCACCCATGCCACAAATCGAAGGCGTTCCGGCGGCGCTGGTATGATTGGCATCACTGCCGCCGCCGCGTGCAATCGGCACCACATTCTGCTTGAGGCGTTTTGATTCTTCTAAGACCAGATGAATCAAGTTTTGATTAGCTTCGTTACGCTCCATCGGTTGTAGCAATGTATCGACATGATAATCTATCGAATCATGTAAATCTAAATCGGGGTTGTACTGGTAGGTATCGGTCAGTATTTTCTCGATTTCGCGTTTAATACGTTCACCATCGGCTTGAGTCTCGAAGCGCCAACTGACCGACCCTTTGACTTCGCCGGAAACCGTATTGGGCGAAATCCCCCCATTGACCAAACCGCACGTTACAGAAATACCGTTTTCCCAATCATTCAGTTGATGCAGGCGAATGATACGTTGGGCGGCAGCTTCAATGGCATTTACGCCGAGGTGGGCTGTGCCACTATGACATGCCTTGCCTGTGACGGTGTAATAAATTGCGCCATAGCCACGCCGTTGATAGACGACACCTAAATCAACATCAGCTGTTAATTCGCCTTGAGGAAAACCCGGCTCCAGACCAATCGCATAATCCGCGCCAATGTGTCCGCCAAGATACCAATCTTGTATACTCTGAGACCCGATTTCTTCATCGGCACTAATGACCATCTGCACATCAAAATCATCACACAATTCGCGCAAGGCTAACATCGACCACAAGCCAATGATGAGTCCCCCTTTGATATCGCCGACACCGGGTCCTTGCACAAAACCATCGCCAAGCGGTTCATATTTCTGAAAGGCACTATCGGGCGGAAAAACAGTATCCATATGGCAGAGGAGCAATATACGCGGTCTACCCTTGCCATTACCCGCTTTGATGAGCCTGTGCCTTTGGTTGATGACTTCTACTGTAAAGCCGAAACTTTGCGCCAACTTTGATACGGTATCCATGCCTTTATCGACACCGATTGTATTGCGCGTAAATGTATTGATTTCAACCAATTCTTTTAAGGCTGATTCAACGACTGTGTGCTGTGATTCGACCCATTGAGATAAATCTGATAGTTGCATTATTTTCGTCCTAACTTCATCAAAATCAAACTTCATCCTATGATAACGAAAATGAAGCCATGTACCAGATGATGAAAGTCAGGTTATGTATCTCTGTTGACAGGGCAACCAGCCCATACTATACTAATCGTCACATAGCCAAAACTCAGGTACGCGAATTGTATAGATGCAATGCGTATAATGGGGGAAGTCGGTGTAAGTCCGACACTGTCCCGCAACGGTAATGGTGAAGTTATCAGTTTACAGTAGACAGTTTTTAGCGTCCGAAAATGACCTAAAGCCAAGAACTGACAACTAGCAAAGCCAAAGTCCGAATACCCGCCTCAGTTTTAGCTCGTGCAATGTCCTTCGTGGAAAGAGGATAAGCGAGCGTGGAACAAGCGTTAGTCACTGTTTCCCGCCGCGTGTGGGATTTTTGTTTCCCCTACACGCTGGCAACCTTCCCACTCACAGACATTGCTCATCTACTTATCAAGCACACAAAATGAATGGAGATGTGCAATGCGATACATGAAGCCTATTTTGTTAGTTCTGCTCTTATTGACCCTGATTGTGCCGATTGCCGCACAGGATGGTAATCTGACTGATTCGTGCGTGATGGATTATGACGAGTCTGTCAATTATTTCTCGGATACTGTTGAAGTCGAATATGCCGATGGTTTTAGCGTGAGATACACTAACAATTATAAGATTGTCGAAATCACGCCATGGGTCGGGGCAGAAGAGACCTTGACTTATGTGCTGGTACAATGTGGCACACCACCTCCCACAGAAACTGATATTGAAGCCGATGCGATTATCGAAGTGCCGATTGATAGTCTTGTCATTCTATCAACCACGATTTTGCCGCATTTAGACAGTCAGGGTGTGCTTGACCGTTTGGCGGGTGTCGATACTTTGCAATTCACGAGCAATGAAGCGGTCTTAGAGCGTGCTGATAGCATTGCAGAAGTTGGCGGTGAATTTAGCGGAATCAATACCGAGTTACTGCTCGACACACAGCCCGATTTAATTATGGCACAACAATTTTCATCTGCCGGAACAGCCCTTGATACGATTCAATCAACGGGCTTGCAAGTGGTACTCAATGCTGATTTTGCGGATACATCTCCTCTTGGGCAAGCAGAATGGGGTAAATTTGTGTCGCTCTTTTTCAATACAGAGGCTGAGGCGAATGCTGTATTTGAGAATGTTGTCGCAGAATATGACCGCCTTGCTGAACTCGCGGAAGATGTCGAAGCACGTCCAACTGTGATTGCGGCGAGTCCCTTTCAAGGCAGTTGGTTTATGCCGGCTGGAGATAGTTATCTAGCGCAATTAATCGAAGATGCGGGCGGCGATTTTGTCTTTTCTGATGAAAGTGGCACGAGTATTGTACTTGATTTCGAGGTGGTTCTGGAACAAGGTAATGAGGCTGATTATTGGGTGAATTTCAATCAGTTTTGGGCGACAACCGATGATATGTTGGCTGATGACTCGCGTTATGAAGAATTTGCGGCTTTCCAGAATGGCAATTTGTGGAATAACAATAAGCGTGTCAATGGTAATGGCGGTAATGATTACTTTGAAAATGGGGTAGCGAATCCTCATTTGCTGTTGGCAGACCTTATCGCTATTTTCCATCCTGACTTGCTGCCTGAGCATGAATTTGACTTTTATCAACCGTTAGAAATGAGCGAATAAGTTTTCAGG
>JAUZRW010000066.1 GCA_030950085.1 Anaerolineae bacterium | reverse complement strand
GGGCGCAATGCCTTGCGCCCCTACATAAAAACTTTTTTGGTGATGTAATAGAAGCCTTTCCCTCAATTTTTAATCATTATGCGCCGCGACCAATCGCCTCAGCTACTTTACGTGCCTTCTGCACCAATTCGGCGAAAACTTCGGGCTTCAAACTCTGTCGCCCGTCAGACATGGCATTTGCTGGGTCAGAATGAACTTCAATAATAAGCCCATCAGCACCCGCCGCAATACCCGCAAGTGAAAGCGATTCAACTAATTCCCATTTACCCGTTGCATGGCTGGGGTCAAATATAATAGGAAGGTGTGTCGCCGCTTTCAGTACCGGAATGGCATTAATATCTGCTGTATTGCGAGTAGCTGTCTCGAAGGTGCGAATACCGCGCTCACATAACATCACTTTATTATTCCCATGCGACAGCACATATTCGGCTGCCATCAGCAAATCTTTCACGGTAGCGGACATGCCACGCTTCAATAATACTGAATGTTGGCTTGCACCCACAGCATTAAGCAAGGTGAAATTTTGCATATTGCGTGCGCCAACCTGTAACACATCAGCATATTCTGTCACCATCGGGACAAGACTAGGATCCATAATTTCAGTCACAATCGGCAAACCTGTAATTTCACGCGCTTCGGCTAACCACTTCAAACCATTTTCACCATGCCCTTGGAAGCTATACGGTGAGGTACGCGGTTTGAACGCGCCCCCACGTAATGCCGTTGCCCCTGCTTCTTTGACAGCACAGGCGATTTCGATAATTTGCTCACGACTTTCCACGGAGCATGGACCCGCAATGAGCAGTACCTTATTATCACCCATATCTGAACCATTTAATGGCACATGCGTATCGTGTGGGTGAAACGTTCGGCTGGCGAGTTTATACGGTTCACTGATACGGACAACTTTATCAACACCGTCCATCGTAGCGTAATTATCCTCTCGCAACGGAGTCGGACTCTCGCCCACTAATCCAATAATCGTATGATGCTCACCTTCAGAAAGGTGTGCTGTGTAGCCGTCAGTTTCAATGCGCTTGACGACACCTGTGATTTGTTCTTGGTTTGCTCTTGCTTGCATGACCACAATCATAGTTCTTTGTCCTTAATTAAATTCTTCTTGGCAATATCGGGGCGCAGTGCTATAGCACCTCGCAGAAAAATATGTTGTATTTCATCAATATTTTTAGTTGTATTCCAATGAATCAGCACCCGTACACACATTTTTAATCCTTCCGGTACATCAACTTCTTGAAAACCCATTAGCGCCGCCCGTCGCCAACCGAGATTGCGTGCCGCTTTCGCCGGAAAACAGGCAGTTAGGTCAGGTGTTGTTGTGAATAAAACACTAGCGACCTCTTCCTCAACAATGCCATTCGCCTCAATCATCATCCGCAGTGCTTCATCTGTCGCATCCAAAATCGCTTCGGCTGTATTCTCATCGACTGTGATTGCGCCGCGAACTCCCCGTACCATCATCATCTAAACCTGTCTCCATGTATTAGTTATAGCAATAAAAAAAGCGCGAGGTGTAGAACCCTGCGCCTTGTTATGACCTTTGTTGATGTTACCCATCAAGCAAGCAGTAATCCTCTACACCCATCTTTATGGCTGCTAAAATAAAAATAATAAAAGTTGTAGAGATTTTTTGCCGTGTTGAGCATCATGTTTGATGTATCCTAAACTAATCGCGCAAAGCATACCCTGTCAACAAACATCTGTCAACAAGTTGCTGATGAATCCTTCAATCCCATATATTCCGCACAAAGATTTCTGGTGGGAATGTACAAAGCACCCGCATAGCGACCCTTGTAGTAGAAGAATCTAATTTGGCGATGCTTCACAAACGCGCCATTCATTGTTTTCTAGCACGAGAGTCACACTCCGGTCTTCCCCGAAGATATCTGTCATATCATTAATATTGATTGTTATCTCGTTTCCACCCATTGACGCAGTAATTTCACCACCCAATTGTACTGTTGCAGATGTATCATTTTCACTGACGACAGTCGCTGTAATGCCCGAAAAATCCATTGATATCTCATCGGGATTCACGTCACCTGCCCGTGAAGCAAATGCTTGACGAGTCGCTTCAACGTCACTGCGATATTGTTCGCAAGTCAAGGCAGTAATTTGGTCAAAATCCGATGCGCCAAAAGCATTTAGATAGGCTATCGTCACTTTATCCGGTGCTTGCGACAGAGAATTCATAATGAATAAGCCAGCAACCAGCGCCAATACCAACAGTAAAAATCCACCCAACGCCATCATCGCATAAGTGGCTACCTTGTGGTCATCCACAGCCTTATGCTTGCGCTTATCAGGATGAGGGTCATCTTTGAGTTTCGACCAGTCGAGATTCATCATCTCTTGTGTTGCCATCATATTCTGCCCTGTTTGTCGTCCATCAGGGCGCAACTGACCTATCTTAGTGCGTGCTGCTTTATGATTAGGATTGATAGCGAGAACACGCTCAATTGCCCGCACCTTCTTATTTTCATCTTCCAGCAACATTGACATCAGCCACCAAGCATTGGCATTATTTTTGTCTTGTGCCAATACTTCACGAACCAGTTTTGCCGCGTCTTTCTTCTGCCCTTGCTCCATTAGCTTATAGGCACTTTGAAGTTGTCGGCTTGCCATAATTGTAAACCCCTAAAATATACAATAATCACTTCTTATCTCATTATACGGGATTTTTGGAGACTTCAAGCAAATTTCATCGGATATTAGTCATAAAGTACAACGACAAGCATCCTGACCTTTACATCGTTTGTCGCAGGGTTTGTGCGAGATGGCGCACTTTTTCGGCACTCTCTTTGCCTGCACGCACCAAGGCACTCCCCACGATAAAACCATCCACAAGCCCTTGTAATTGTCGGACATGCGCTGGTGTACTGATGCCAAAACCAAGTACGAGTGGTATAGCTGTTTTCGCACGAATACGCCCAATGAAATCCGTCAAATCTTCGGGTAATTGGTCACGCGCACCTGTAATGCCTGTTAAAGACACAACATAAATAAATCCAGTCGCATTTTCCGCGACAAGTTCGATACGTTTTTCGTTGCTTGTGGGCGCAAGGAAAAATATCAATGCGAGGTTTTCACGCTGACAAGCCTCTGCGAACATCACGGCTTCTTCTGGTGGTAAATCTGGGATGATTAAGCCATCAGCCCCCGCAGCTTTCGCGTCAGTCACAAATTCATTGACACCATAGGCGATAAGTGGATTAACATAACTCATCATCATCATCGGTTGCTGTACGCCTTTTTCGCGTAGAGACCTCACCGCCGCTAGACATTTCCTGACCGTTATCCCGTTTTTCAGGGCAATCTGAGTAGCTTCTTGAATAGTGGGTCCATCAGCAAGTGGGTCGCTGAAAGGGACACCGATTTCAAAGCCATCGACCCCAACTGATGCCATTGCTTCTATCGCCGCTATCGAATCGTCGTAAGTCGGGAAGCCAATCGGGAAATAGGGTAAAAATGCCGAGCGCCCCTCTTTTTTCGCGCCTTCAAACAGCGCATTGAGCGCATCTAAGCCACGTACAGTTGTTTGTTCTGTCATTGTGATTCCTTATGCTTATAGCTAATCTGCCCCAACATATCCTGAACGGCTCTAACAACAACATCCGGTTCTGATAATGCGGGATAGTGGCTGCCGCTTGTTGTATAGATATGTCTCGAAGTTGATGATAATTCAACTAATTCTTGCTGATAATCTTGCCAGCGCTTTTCGCTAGGGAGTTCCTCAAACGGTTCGCGAGAAATGATGATTAAGGGTAAATCTATCCTATCTGACAATGTAATGCCCTCATACATCGGGACAGCTTCTCGAATCACGTTATCGCTATCTAGCATGTTCATAGCAAGATATTCTTTCTTTGCCTCGCCTTCAAGATGGGCTGAATGTGTAAGGATTCGCGCCAACATCAAACGGACTAATCCGATACGCTTCATGCGCGAAACTCGTTTGAGGCGGCTAATTTCCGGTGCTGTATTGACGGCCTTTATCATAGACGGCACAGACGACTCGACTAATACGAGTCCAGCAACTTCATCTGGATAAGTTTCTGCAAAGAGACGCACATAGATTCCACCAAAAGAATGCCCGACCATCAAATAGGGCGCTTCGATGACGGCATTTTGCAAAAGCGTATGCAATTCAGTCACAATTTGCTGTGGCGAACGAGGGTCTTTCCCTTTTTCGCTCCAACCATAGCCAGCGCGGTCATAAATCACAACTTGTGCAAATTCAGCGATTTTCGGCTGGACTTTTTGCCAATCAAGCGAATTACTGGCGACTCCGGCTTCCAGCACGACAACCGATTGATTCGCTTGGCGTTCACCCATCACATGAATATGGAGTTGATGTCCATCAACATCTACCAGCTTACCGCGTGGCGTTTTATAGCGGCGCTTAGACCATTGCATTGAGAGTATTTCAAATAGCACACCAATTGTCAGCAAAACGATAAACAGTACAGCAAAAATAATGAGGATACTCATCAGAGGCTGTCCCCTAATTCTCGAATCACGGTATCCAAGTCTTTATCGCCACGTCCCGACAGATTGACGAGAATCACTTTGTCTTTGGGCATTGTCGGCGCACGTTTAATCACTTCAGCGACGGCATGGGCGCTTTCCAACGCCGGAATAATCCCTTCCATTTCGCTGAGAGTACGAAAGGCGGCGAGTGCTTCTGCATCAGTAGCGGCAGTATAAAATGCACGTTCCATTGAGCGTAAGTAAGCATGTTCGGGTCCTACAGAGGCATAATCCAAGCCAGCACTGATACTATGCGTTTCGATGATTTGCCCGTCGTCATCTTGCATCACATAAGAGCGTGTCCCTTGCAGAACACCCAATCGTGAGACTTTCGGGTCGCTGAAACGCGCCGCATGTTTCCCCGAATCGAGTCCGTATCCAGCCGCTTCAACACCAATCAGTTCAACATCGTCATCATCACGAAAGGCATGAAAAATACCAATCGCATTGCTGCCACCACCCACACAGGCGATAATCGTATCCGGCAAGCGTCCTGCCATTTCGACAATTTGCACACGCGCTTCAACGCCAATTACACTCTGAAAATCGCGTACCATCATCGGATAGGGATGCGGTCCCAGTGCCGAACCCAGTAGATAAAATGTATCACGGACATTCGTTACCCAATCGCGCATCGCTTCGTTAATCGCGTCTTTGAGAGTACGACTGCCAGAGGAGACTCCGCGCACTTCTGCCCCCATCAGTTTCATACGGAAAACATTGGGTTTCTGGCGTTCCATATCGACTTCACCCATATAGACAATACAATCTAAGCCCAACATAGCGGATGCTGTTGCCGACGCGACTCCATGCTGACCTGCGCCTGTTTCTGCGATGATGCGCTGCTTGCCCATACGTTTCGCCAACAATGCCTGTCCGAGTGCATTATTGATTTTGTGCGCTCCGGTATGGGCTAAATCTTCGCGTTTGAAGTAAATCTGCGCTCCGCCAAGTTGTTCCGAGAGGCGTTTGGCATAGCTCACAGGAGTCGGTCTACCCGTATACGTTTTCTGTAAATGGGCAAATTCCCGATGAAAGTTAGGGTCAGCAATTGCCTTTTTATATTCCGATTCTAGTTCATCTAACGCCGGAATAATCGTCTCTGGTACAAAACGTCCACCAAATTCGCCATAATATCCCCGTTCATCAGGAACATCGGTTAAGCCTGTTTGAATATACGTATCTGTCATGATAGGAAAATCCTCTTTGTGTGCTTCCTGTCTTGGAGGGTAAGGAAGTTAGCCCAGTGTCTTTATCATCGGTGTACCGCAATTTGGACAATATTTCGCCATTTATGAACCCTTTGCTGCTTTGATAAATGCCTTCACCTTCGCAATATCTTTGATTCCCGCTTCCGATTCGACACCACTTGCCACATCGACTCCCCACGGTTCAATTGCAGCAACACGGTCAGCTACATTTTTGGGATTCAGTCCACCTGCCAGCATCAAACGCGGAACAAGTTCTTTAACGGCTAAGGCAACTTCGGTACTCGCTTCTTCACCTGTACCGCCATAAAGTTTGGGGTGATAGGCATCCAGCAATATTGACGGGACACGCTCATCTGTTGGGAAGTGCTGTCTAAAATATTGCACATCGTCTAGTGCCATCTCTTTATTCATCGGGCGAATTGACTTAAAGCCCATTCCGCGCAATTCAATTAGCATATTATCGGTTTCGTCGCCACTGAGTTGGGCAAAATCCAGTCCGACTTTGTTGGTGATAATCGAAATATCGCCAAAAGTCATATTCACGAATAAGCCCACTAGCACGGGGCAATCAGCCCCTAATTCGTCGCGCAAGGTATCGCAGATAGCCGTCGCTTTATCGACATCAACTGAGCGCGGACTCGGCGCATAAAAGTTAAATCCGAGCATATCTGCCCCTGCTTCGGCAACTGCCAGAGCGTTATCATGGTCAGTTATTCCACAAATTTTGACTATCATCATTTTATCCTCGCTTCTGACTACTAAACGCCTTCACTGCTGCGGCAATATCGGGTGCTGTCACAAGCCCCTCGCCTATCAACACAGCATGTACGCCCATTTTTCCCATGCGTGCGACATCTTTTGCGGATTTCATGCCGCTTTCAGCAATCAAGGTCACATCATCTGGGACAAGTTTTGCTAAACCTTCTGTGACGGCTAAATCTGTATGAAAGGTTTTCAGGTCACGATTATTGATGCCAATCAATTTCGCGTCAGTTTTTAGCGCCCGTTCCATTTCAGCCTCATTATGCACTTCAATTAGCGGAGTCATATTAAACTGTGTAATGAGGTCGTGCAAATCTTTTAGCTGATTATCCGCTAGTGCTGCAACAATGAGCAAGACAGCACTCGCATGAGCTAGACATGCCTCATAGACTTGAAACGGGTCAATAATGAAGTCTTTTCGCAATGTCGGGATTTGGACTGCCTGATTGATTTCTTCCAAATACGCGAGATGCCCTTGAAAATATTGTTCATCCGTCAGCACACTGATACACGCCGCACCATTAGCGGTATACGTTTTTGCCAATTTCACAGGGTCAAAGTTTTCAATGAGAACGCCCTTACTCGGTGAGGCTTTTTTCACTTCGGCAATTAAGGCAACTGTCTCACGCTGCAAAGCACTCAAAAAGTCATGGGGCGGCGGTACATGAGTCGCTAAGTCACGTATTGTCGTCTCTGACATAGTTGCTTTTTTTGCTTTTAGAATCTCAACTTTGTAGGCGAGAATTTCATCTAAAATCGAATCTGTCTTGATAAAGTGTTGTGTCATTATGCGAAACTTTGGCTCATCTCGATTAATGCGTCTAGTTTTTGGATTGCTGCCCCACTATCAATCGACTCTGTAGCCAGACTGATACCCTTTTCTATATTATCAACTTTGCCAGCCGCCCATAATGCCGCACCTGCATTCAACAAAACAATATCTCGTTTGGGTCCATTCATTTTTTGTTCTAGAACACCCCGTAAAATCAAGGCATTTTCTTCTGGTTCACCGCCCTGTAATTGTTGAATCGTCGCGCCTTCAAAGCCTAGTTTGAAGGGGTCAAGTTCATAAGTTTGGATTGTGCCATCTTCGCGCAAATGGCTGATGCGATTGGGACCCGTAACTGTGAGTTCATCGAGACCGCCATAACCATTGACCACCATAGCCGACTTGCTGCCGAGATTTTTCAGCACACGCGCCAACAAATCAGTCAAATCTGCTGCGAAAACACCCATCAATTGGCGACTTGCTCTGGCTGGATTGGTTAAAGGACCTAGAATATTGAAAATGGTACGAATCCGCATTTGTCGTCGGGGTCCAATCGCATATTTCATTGCTGGGTGAAGTTTGACTGCAAACAAGAAGCCAATGCCAATATCTTCTACACATTTGCCAACTTGTTCCGGTGTCAATTCCAGATTGAGTCCTAATGCAGCGAGTACATCAGCACTTCCTGCCTTACTTGTCGCGGCACGATTGCCATGTTTTGCGACAGGCATTCCTGCACCTGCACAGACAAAGGCTGTTGTCGTACTGATATTGAATGTACCAGAGCTATCGCCGCCTGTGCCGCAGGTATCTAGTAAATCACCTTCTATATTAATCGGAACATGAGTCGCCTTACTCCGCATCGCTCGCGCACTACCTGTAATTTCTTCGGGAGTTTCGCCCTTCATCCGCAAACCCATCAGATAGGCACCGATTTGAGATTCTGTCGTATCACCACTCATTATCTGTTCCATTACAGACTCGGCTTCTTCAGCTTGTAAGTGTCCGAAGCGACCTAATACACCGATTGCTTTTTGAATGGTCATCGGTTCAGGTGTTGTGATTGTCATGATTATTTTCATCCTTATTTTTTAGCATTGATTTCAATTCATCTATGGGATAGGGTGGCGTGCGACTGTGTACCACACGATGGCAATTTGCACAGAGCAACACCACTGCTTCCGTTGTATTTTCAGTTTCATCATTGAGACTAGAAAGCGGTTCGGTATGGTGTGCCTCAATGTAATCCACACCATACGCTACTTCATAATCAAAACCGCATACTTCACAAAACAAGCGCCCCTCGTGTTGCTGCCGAAATTGTGCTTTCGCATCCTTGACCAATTGCCGACTCCGTTGACGCTGTTTCACTGTTCGCACCACGGTTTTACCTTCGCTGTACGCCATATCATCTTCTGATAGTTCCAGAAAATCTTGAACAGACTGCGGCGTATAGGCTTCGTTGTACCAAACATCATCCATCATTTGCGCTGAATTCACATCTAACTGTCGCAGTGTACGAACTTGTTGGACATCAATTTTGCCCTCATGAATATCCAACATTTCAGATACACGGCTATTGAAGCGCAACTTATCGGCAATATGCGTGATGTTAATTTCGCGCATTGGCTCTATGGCATATTTATTGGAAATCGCATACCAATCCGCTTCATACCACTCTTCTGGTTGTGGTTCTACCAATTCTTGCGCGATAGATGTATCATCGACCACAAACTCCACTTTCAAGCGCCCTAGCAAATACAAGCGATATCGATGTACCGTGACTATCCACAACACATCGCCGGGCTTAACCCGTTTGAGATAATTACTCGCAGCATAAGAAGTCGTTTTATGTTGTGCGATTTCAGGGCGAATGATTGGGTCTATCTTCCAGTACAACAAGTAGTGTTTGACCGATAGATAATCCGGCTCATGGTCTACAACTTCATCATCTGGGTGATAGTGCCAAGTCATGCTTCGTTCCGTATAATTATTAGCTTAGTCAATCCCAATTCTACGCCGAACTTTGCTCAATGTCTTGCGTGCAATCCGATGGGCTTTTTCTGCCCCTTGATTCAGGATAGCGTCAATTTCTTTGCGATTCGCCATCAATTCGTTATAGCGTTCACGCGGTTCGGTGAATGTTTCATCGAGCAACTCAAACAATTCCTGTTTCAAATCGCCGTAGCCAACGCCACCTTCAGTATACTTTTTGCGATTTTCGGCAATCATCGCTGGTGTCGCAAAGTGCTTGTAGATATTGAAGATATTATTTTCATCTGGGTTCTTGGGTTCTTCTGGCGTTCGGCTATCCGTCACAATCCGCATCACTTGTTTACGAAGTTGCTTTGATGCGGCAAAGAGTTCAATCGTGTTGCCATAACTTTTACTCATCTTACGTCCATCTAAGCCCGTAATGATTGCTACCTCCTCACGAATGAGTGCCTCTGGCGGAACTAGCGTATCGCCGTAAACATAGTTAAACGCATTGGCAATATCGCGTGTCATTTCTAAATGTTGGCGTTGGTCTTGCCCGACTGGAACAACATCTGCGTTAAACAAAATAATGTCGGCTGCCATTAGCACAGGATAATTAAACAATCCTGCATTGATACCATCGTCGGTGTCGTGTCCGGCTGCGGTGTTTGCATCCACCGCCCCCTTATAAGCATGAGCGCGATTCAGCCAACCTTTGCCCGTAAAGCACGAGAGAACCCATGTCAGTTCAAACACTTCGGGGATGTCACTTTGGCGATAAAAAATAACTTCATCAGGATTTAGCCCTAAAGCCAGAAAAGTCGCTGCAACTTCATAGGTATGTTGCTTCATTTCTCGCTTATCACGGATGGTCGTTAAACCATGATAATCCGCAATAAAATACAGGGTTTGATAGTCTTTAACGAGTTCTAATGCCGGCTTAATCATACCCAGATAGTTGCCGACATGCGGTGTCCCTGTGGGCTTTATGCCACTGAGAGCTATCTTTTTCTTCTTCTGGGTTTGCTTCATTTCTTGTGTTGGTGCGGTCATTCTTACTCCTTATATCATATAATTCTTAGGGCTTACGTAGTACTCGACCAATTTAATCTTTGAAAATTAGATTATGTGTTTTTTGGGCGCAATGCCTTGCGCCCCTACATAAAAACTTTTTTGGTCGAGTACTGTTGAACGTAATCATGCAGATTAACTATTCAATTCGGTAACATTGTTTTTCGGACACCCCGTTGGGTTTCCCTACCTGTTACCTGATTATTTAATCAAATAGCATTATTACGCCCCTACACTTAGATATTGCTTTTCGAGAAAATTTTGCAGAATCTTCATACCAAAATCGGTCAGTATGCTTTCAGGATGGAATTGCACGCCCACAACCGGATATTCGCGGTGGCGCACGCCCATGATTTCACCATCTTCGGTAGACGCTATGACAAACAGTTCATCAGGCAAGGTCGCCGCTTCTACCACCAAGCTATGATAGCGCGTTGCTGTAAAGGGACTCGGTACATCTGAAAATAACGGGTCATTTTCATGAAATACAGGACTTGTTTTACCGTGCATCAGTTTTGGGGCATGAACAACACGCCCACCATAGACTTCTCCGATGCACTGATGCCCTAAGCAAACACCCAATAACGGGATTTCCACCCCGATTTCACGAATGACAGCGCGTGAGATACCTGCATCCTTTGGAAAACCGGGACCCGGTGAAACGACGATATGCGATGGTTTCATCTGTCGAATTTCATCTATACTTATCTGGTCATTGCGTGCGACTTCTATTGTTGCACCCAATTCACCGAGTTCCTGCACGATGTTGTAGGTAAAGCTATCGTAATTATCAATCACTAGAATCATTCTTTTTTCCCTCTTCTAGTTCATAAAACGCTGCCGACGATACCCCTTCCAGATGGGTAACATCATCTAATTGAGTAATGCGCCATAACCCATCTTCTTGTCGCATGATGGTCGTCACCGACATATTCTTAAAATACAGATTATAGGCATCCGAGTCCGGCACTAGCTCGTCTAACAATGAGCGTAAGGCTGTTGTGTGGGTAATGATGCCAACTGTATCACCACCGCGCCCGATAATATCATCAAATGCCATCCGAACCCGTTCAGCCACTTGTCGCCGTGATTCGCCGCCCGGTACTTGGAAACCTTGTGGGTCAGCCTGAACTCGTTGATACGATTCGGGATACCAGACCACAATTTCATCTAATGTCATACCCTGCCAATCCCCCATGCCGCGTTCCCGTAAGCGAGGGTCGTAAATTGGCTTAAGGTCGGTATATTGGGCAATGATTTCGGCTGTATCTCGCGCACGCCGTAAATCACTGCTATAGAGGGCGGTCAAGCCAATCGGACGAATGAACTTCGCCAGTCGTTTTGCCTGTGCTTGCCCGTGTTCATTCAATGGAACAGCAACATGCCCCTGCCAGCGTCCATTTTTATTCCATGCGGTTTCACCCGGACGAATAAACATCACCCGTTTTACTGCCATAAATCTCTCGCTCCTTTGTAAACTAACTTTCGGCTATTCGTTATTTTTGGGCGTATTGCCATATGCCCCTACAGCCAATCATATTACAGTACATTGATTGTGCTTTACATCAAGCCACCTTCGGCATAGAGAATAGCTTCTGCAACAGCCCGCGCCTTGTTATAACATTCAACATGTTCTTTTTCGGCATCACTATCCGCAACAATCCCTGCACCTGCTTGTAAATAGACGGTATCGCCTTTCATCAGCAAAGCGCGAATAGTGATACAGGTATCCATCGAACCATCGTAACTAAAGTAACCAACAGCCCCACCGTATGTACCACGGCGCACACCTTCCAATTCTTCAATAATTTCCATCGCTCGCACTTTTGGCGCACCACTGAGCGTACCTGCTGGGAAAGTCGCCCGTATCAAATCGAAGGCATCTAAACCTTCGCGCAATTTACCTTCAACATGGCTAACAATGTGCATCACATGGCTATAGCGTTCAATAATCATCATCTCAGAGACTTTAACTGTGCCATAATCGCAGACACGCCCTAAGTCATTGCGTCCCAAATCAACCAACATCACATGCTCGGCACGTTCTTTGGGGTCAGCAAGCAGTTCCTCAGCCAGTGCTTTGTCGTCGTCTTCTGTGATGCCGCGTGGACGTGTTCCAGCAATCGGACGGTTACTAGCGATTCCATCTTCATAGCGCACCATCATTTCTGGTGATGCCCCCACAAGGATTAAATCTTCGCTGAATTGCAGCAAGAACATATAGGGCGATGGATTGAGCGCCCGTAATGCTCGATAAATCATCAGGGGAGAAGCACTGGTTTTGCGGCTAAAGCGTTGCGACAATACAATCTGAAAGGCATCGCCATCTTTGATATACTCTTTAGCCTTACGAACATTTTCTTCGTAGACAAGGTGTTCCACATTGGATTTTAGGGGTTCATCGACAGGTTCGCTGTCAAAGTTGATAGGGGGCAATGGGTTGCCAAGCGCGACAACAATCTGGTCAATACGACGTACTGCCTCGTTGTAAGCAGCGTTGGGGTCGCCTGTATTGTGGGCATTTGCCAGCACAATCAGTTGATGCTTGGCATGGTCAAAAATCACCAGTGTATCTGGCAACATAAAAGCAGCATCGGGAACATCCAGTTCATTTTTTGCTGTCGTGGGTAATTTCTCGAAGTAACGCACGACATCATAACTGAGATAGCCCACTGCTCCGCCAACAAAACGCGGCAAACTCGGCACATTAACGAGGGTGAATTTCTCAATTTCTGCTTTGACCACATGCAGAGGGTCTTGACCCTCTTCTAATTCATAGGTCACGGTTTCGCCATCGTAGGTGCGTGTAACAGTGTTGTTTTTCACGGATACCATACCACGCGGATTCACACCGAGAAATGAGTAACGCCCAACTTGCTCGCCACCTTCAACACTTTCTAGTAAGAAAGCAGGTTGTCCATCTTGTGTAAGTTTAAGATATACCGAAACCGGCGTTTCAAGGTCAGCGAGTAATGTGCGGTAGATTGGCACAAGGTCGCCTTGTTGGAAGTAGGTTTGCACCTCATCGCGTGACGGATGAATATCAGTGCGTGTACGGGGTGATGAAAAAGACATTATTTATTTCCCTCAACAAATACGGTCACCTAATGAGTGTCGATGTGAGGGGTGTAGAATCTAAAAGCCCTCATCATCCAGTCAAGGACGAGAGGGACTCCCGCGGTGCCACCTTGATTCCTCAGTCAAATCTATGCTGAGGCACTCTTCGTATATGGGCTATTGCCGATACACTGCACTATGATAACGGAGTGCAACCCGTCGTAAGCTAATAATTGGACTGTTCGCCTACGCAGCTCCCCAAGCCATTCATCGTTGTTGTACGTGCCACCCTTCCAGCCTATGGGGTTTGCTCTCTGTTCGCCAACACAACGACTACTCTTTTGGTTCATCGCCTTTGGTGTAGTATGTTGTTTCACGCCCAAACCATAACTTGGTTTTGAGCGTGTGTCAAGCATTTTGCGAAAAATTGCTGTACATTACAGGGGATTGAAGGTCGATAATTCTGTGAGAGGCCACCACCGTAAGATAACTTTTGCCATAATTTTATCGCTCGTCACTGCCCCATAATTACGCGAGTCGCGGCTGACATTGCGATTATCACCCATTACGAATAACTCGTCGTCACCAAGCACCCACACAGCATCGTTGCATCTGTAGCGACGACACGGTTCTTGAATGTAATCTTCTTCCAATAGTTGACCATCGACATAGACTTGCTGCTCATAGATTTCGATGGTTTCGCCGGGCAAACCAATGATGCGTTTCACAAGATTGGGACCATTTTCTTCGACAGGATAGAGCATGATAATATCGCCGCGTTGTGGTTCGCCAACCCAATACGGAATCGGACTTCCGGCGAGACGATTGCCTTCGTAGAGATTGGGTTCCATACTGTGTCCGCGCACAATCGAACGCGGCAGCACAAAGTTCATGACTAAGACGACGACAACAATGAAAAACCCTTCTTTGACGATTTGCCACCATTGAATAGAGTTGAAAAATTCTCGAATCACACTTACCTCGCTTTGTTGGAAGTCATAGCTCAATTATAAGCTGGGTTGCCTCAAAAAGTCATTATCATTGTGTAAACTGCGGTATAATCATATTACATAGCTTCTAAGTTGAAGGTGTTCAAAATGGAAATCCGAGCAATTTACGAAAAAGGTGTCCTCAAGTTGATAGACCCTGTAGAACTTGAAGAAGGTCAACAAGTCAAATTAACGCTCTTGACGACTACTGAAAATGATTTTGTAAAGAGACTTGCAGAAGCTGACTTATTGGCTGAAATTCCTGAAATCTTTGAGGAAGTTGAACTCAGTGATGAAGAGTTAGACCGCATAGGGAAACTTTTTGCTTCTGATAGACCTGTGGAAGACGATATTGACGAAGACAGGGGAGAATTTTGAGTATACCTCGACAGATACGTGATTTTTGGATTATAGTCCAAGAAAAAGAATAGTTCGTTTGGATACGGTTTCGATGCTTGCCAATCACCGTAAGAAAAAGTTAAGCACAAAGTCACTAAGAACACAAAGAGATTTTCTGCCATTGAGTGCCATGTAGTCCTCATCAATTATCCAAATCGACACAATTTCATGTACATTTGTTCGTTATCTCATTGTATAATGATATGGTCTTTTGTAGTTGAACACATGGAAGGCATTAACATTGGGTTTTAGAAATATTCGACAAAAATAATTCGGGCAAGTGATAGATTACCTCGCACAATTAAACGGAGTAAAACACGTTGATACTCACCAATAAAGAAATCGCAGATATTTTTGAAAACATCGCCGATATTCTGGAAATTCAGGGCGAATCGCATTTTAAGTTTTTGTCGTATCGTCGTGTGTCGGAAATCATCCTCGAATTGCCGCGTGATTTACAAGCCTATGTTGATGACGGGACATTGCTCGATATCCCCGGTGTGGGCAAGGCAATCGGCGCTAAAATCACAGAACTCGTTGAAACGGGTCAACTTGGCTACTACGAAGAGCGCAAAAGCGAAGTGCCATTGGGTGTCTTGAATATTAAGCGCATCAATGGCGTTGGACCCAAAAAAGCGAAACTCTTCTGGGATGAACTCAATATTACGAGTATAGAGGCACTCAAAGCAGCAGCCGAGCAGGGAAAACTCGCTGCTTTGGCAGGTATGGGCAAAAAGAGCCAACAAAAAGTGCTAGATGGCATTGAATCACTTGCCCGTCGCAGTGAGCGCACGCCGATTGGAAAAGCACTTCCGGCTGCCCAAGCCATTCTTGATATGCTGCTAGAAATTCCCGAAGCACAAGAAGGTGCAATCGCAGGCAGTATTCGGCGTGGCAGAGCGACAATTGGGGATGTTGATATTTTGATTAGCAGCGATAATGCTCAACCGATTATGGATGCTGTGGTCAACATGGAAGGGGTCGCCCGTATTTTAGGATATGGTGAGACAAAATCTTCAGTTGAACTGCATAATGGGCTGCAAGTGGATGTGCGCGTCCTCGCCCGTAAAAATTGGGGTGCGGCGTTGCAATATTTCACAGGCAGTCAGGCGCACAATATCAAAATTCGAGAAATTGCGCGGCAAAAAGGCTATTCGCTCAATGAAGAGGCACTACGCCCGATTGATGCGGATGGCAATCTCAAGCCGGAATCAGACTATATTTTCTGTGAAACTGAGCAAGAAGTCTACGAAACCATCGGTTTACAGTGGATTGCGCCGGAAATGCGCGAAGATTCTGGTGAAATTGAAGTCGCGCAGAAAAACGAATTGCCAAACCTCATCATCATCAGCGATATTCAGGGTGACTTGCATATGCACACGACCTATAGTGATGGCAAACTGTCGATTCGGGAAATGGCAGAAGCCGCACGCGAACGCGGTATGAAGTACATTGTCATCACTGACCATTCACAGGCATCGGTACAAGCAGGCGGATTGAAGCCCGAAGAAATCTTGGCACAACAAGCCGAAGTCCGCCAAGTAAATGATGCCATGGGCGATGATTTGCAGGTGCTACATGGTGTCGAAGTCGATATTAAAGCTGATGGGTCACTTGATTATGACGATGATATACTCAAACAATTGGATTTTGTGGTGGCATCGCTACATATCAGTTTACGTCAAGAAAAAGAGAAAATCACGCAACGTTTGCTAAACGCGATTCAGAATCCGTATATTCACTGCATTGGACATCCCACAGCGCGTCTTATTAGCAAGCGCGACCCTGTACTGGTCGATATGGATGCGGTGATGGATGCCGCAAAACAGCACAATACTGCCCTTGAAATTAATTGCAACCCTGAACGTTTGGATTTGGATTCGCAGTATGTTCGATTAGCCATTCAAAAAGGAGTCTTGCTCTCAATCAATACCGATGCCCATAATCTACGCATGATGGATTATCGTTCGTATGGCATCATGACAGCACGACGCGGTTGGACAGAAGCGAAGCATGTTATCAATACATGGTCTTACGCAAAATTCATCGAATGGGTCAATCATCGTGGCTGACGCTTGCCCTGCGTAAAGCAAGAAAGCCTATGCCAAAACTCATTTCTCGATATAATAGAGTGTGATGGGAGTCGGGTAAACGAAATAGTGTCTTAGAACACGTATACTTTCGTTCGGCTTCCATCTCCAAAATAAAAATCAATCACCCTGCGGCTGAGACAGCTTTCTGATGACTGATAACAATCTCCCGACAATCGAACCTGATAATACTGAGGATACTGTTGCGAGTGACCCCCAACGCACTCGTCCGCATCCTGTTCGTCGGGATGATGATACACAGCAGATTTCAGATACTGTGCCGATTCAGCGCCCGACTCGGCAGCAAGCGCCCCCACAAGGCGGACACGTTCAACCGATACGCGGTCAACCTCAACAAAGAGCGCCCCGAACTGGATATCCGCCGCGCCCACGTCGCCAAAAATCATCGGCATCTGATAGTGGACTCTATTTGCCTTGGTGGTCACTCGCATTGATGTTGGTGGGTGTCCTCGTTGTGTCATTTGGGTTGGTAGGCGTGGTTTATCTATTCCGCAATTCTGAGGGCATATTTGCTGAACCGACACCGATTATTCGCATTATTACTGCCGTACCGACGCATCTTCCGCAAGCAAATCAAGCGACAGCACTTGCCCCTTCGACACAAATTATTGCCGGTGGCAGCACAACCGGAGACCTTGCACTGACAGGTCCTACACTCGCGGCAGTTCAGTTAACGGCAACCCCCGCACCGATTACCCTTAATAGTCGCGTTGCTGTCGATGGTGTCGCTACTGACAAACTCAATGTGCGCGATTCAGCAGCCGTTAATGGGACTACAGTGTTGTTCCGCGCCGATGAAACTGAACAATTCATCGTCATAGAAGGTCCTCTGCAAGGGGATGGTTTTACATGGTGGCGTATCCAAGACCCACTTGACAGTACACGCACGGGATGGGCAGTGTCGAATTATCTAGCCGTTGTTCCACAACAATAACTTTCTCCAACTTGCCAAAACGAACAGATGTTCATATACTAAAATGAATATTCGTCATCTAAGCAGGAGGTTTTCACTATGACACAATCTGCTCATGACCGTGCAGCCCAACTTCGGTCAGAACTTAATTATCACATTTATCGTTATAACGTTCTCAACGACCCCATTATTACGGATGCTGAATATGACAAACTTTATCATGACTTGGTCAAGATTGAGGCAGAATACCCTGACCTTTGCACACCCGACTCGCCAACTCAACGAGTCGGTAGCGACCTAGAAACTGACTTCGCTAAAGTAGCGCACCCTGCACCGATTCTGAGTTTGTCGAATGCTTTTGATGGTGACGAGTTGCAAAAATGGGAAGAGCGTAATCGAAAATTGCTGCCTGATAATATTGACCTTGATTATGTGCTAGAACCCAAACTTGATGGTCTCAGTATCGTGATGACCTATGAAAATGGTGTTCTGACAACAGCCGCGACTCGTGGTAATGGTGAAGTCGGGGATGATGTGACAGCGAATATCCGCACCATTAGCAATATTCCACTACGGATTCCTGCTAATCCGAAAAGCGATTTGCCCTCTCCTGCAAAATTAGTAGTACGCGGTGAAGTGTTATTTTTGAAAGCTGATTTTGCGAAATTGAATACTGAACAAGAGGCTAAGGGGCTGCCGAAATATATCAATGCCCGTAATACCGCTTCGGGTTCGCTCAAGCAAAAAGACTCGCGTATCACGGCTGAACGAAATCTCAAAGCCTATATTTATAGTATTGTTGATAGTGACGGTGTGAATGTTCAGACTGAAAGCGATGTTCTGGCTTATTTGCAAGCCATGGGTTTTGATAGTATTCCCGATGCACAATATTATCCATCGTTAGACGCTATTATCGCTGACTTATCAGCATGGGAAGCGCGACGTGACAGCCTCCCCTTTGAAATTGACGGATTGGTCATCAAGATTAATAGTTTGCCGATTCAGCGCGAATTGGGCATCAGTGGCAAAGACCCACGCGGCGCAATTGCTTACAAGTTCCCAGCCGAAGAAGGCACAACTAAACTACTCGATATTACGGATAATATCGGGCGTACTGGAAAATTGACCCCGACAGCGCAACTTGAGCCTATTTTTCTCGGTGGCGTGACGGTATCGAATGCGAGTTTGCACAATTATGACATGATTCGTGACCTTGATATCCGCAAAGGCGATAGCGTGATTATTAAACGCTCAGGTGATGTGATTCCCTATGTGATAGGACCCGTCATAGGCGCACGCGATGGCAGCGAAACTGAGATTCAAGCACCTGATGTTTGCCCATTTTCCGGCGATAAACTGATTCGACCTGATGGTGCTGTCGATTTATTCTGCCCGAATCCGAAATGCCCAGAGCGTGTTTTCCGTTCACTAGAATTTTTTGTGTCACGGGGGGCAATGGATATCGATGGCATGGGTCCACAAACGATTAAAGTTCTCATTGATGAAGGGTTGATTCAAGATGAAGCTGATATTTTCTATCTAAAAGCAGATGATATTATCGGGCTAGAAGGTTTTGCAGAGAAGAAAGTACAAAATTTACTGGAATCAGTTGAGGCAGCCAAGCAACGTCCACTGGCACAGGTTTTAGCTTCGTTAGGCATGGAAGGCGTGGGGACTACTGTATCGAATCTGCTGGTTGATAGTTTCCAGTCGCTCGATAATTTACTGGATTTATCGCACAAGGTTAAGGCGGCAGAATCGGATTTTCTGGCACTTGTTGAGCCATTCAATGCGACGCAACATATGCTTGAGGGACAGAATAGCGATGTTAAGAAAGCGCGAGAACGCTTGCAATACCCCTTGCTAGATATTGCACCCCGTTATGTTGATAGCGATAATCTGGAAACGAAACTATCACGGTTATTGAAGCCCATTTTTGAACTTGCGCCAAGTGATGCGCCCGATGCCGCGCAAATTGCCGATGCCTTACAGATATTGATAGACACGGCACGTCCCCTCTTGAATATCGAAGGTTTGGGTCCGATTCTCGTGCGGAATATTGTCGATGCCTTTGCTGATGAACATTATCAGGCATTGTTGGTAAAGATGCAAAATGCAGGAGTTACGATGCAGGCTGTTGAAAAAGAACAAGCTGGTATTGCACTAGATGGGCTGAAATTTGTCCTCACGGGTACTATGTCCGTTGCCCGCGATGAAATCAAAACTATGATTGAGGCACACGGCGGCAAAGTCTCTGGTAGTGTCAGTAAAAAGACCGATTATGTGGTTGTGGGTGACAATGCGGGTAGCAAAGCTGATAAAGCCGCGAGTCTCGGCGTGACGATTCTCAGCGAAGCCGACCTGCGGAATATGATTGGCGAATGATATAATTCACACATTGGGCGTAATGCCTTACGCCCCTACATTGGTTCATTATTTTCAATTACTATCGAAATGATTTGGGGTGCTTGCCTTAATCCACGAAAGGAAAATACACAATGTCCGAAGGCATGATTACTATTCGCAAGGGGCGCGAAAAACCGATTCGCAATCAGCACCCATGGATTTTTAGTGGGTCAATCGCCAAAGCTGAAAATGCTGACGATGGCGATATTGTGACGGTTGTTAACCACAGAGGCGACTTCCTCGCACGCGGTTACTGGAATCACAAGTCACAGATTCAAGTGCGTATCCTGACATGGCAAGATGAGCCGATTGATGAGGCATGGTGGCGCAAAATGCTCAAACGGGCGATTTACAATCGCGGCAAAACTTACTTCATGGAGAATGATGATACCGAACCTCATGCTTATCGAGTCGTCAACGCTGAAAACGACTTCTTACCCGGCTTGATTGTTGACCGCTACGGCGATTGGCTCGTTTTGCAAGCCCTCACGTTACATATCGACAAGCAAAAACACTTTATTGCGAACTTACTCGCAGACATGCTAAAAATCAAAGGTGTCTATGAACGAAGTGATGTCGATGTGCGCGGCAAAGAAGGGCTAAAAAGCGAAGCAGGATTGCTATGGGGTGAAGAGCCACCTGAACATATTGCCATCTATGAAGCGCCATTCCGATACTATGTTGATGTCAGAAACGGTCATAAAACAGGTTTTTATCTTGACCAATCTACAAATCGCAGCATTGTGTACGATGTGATGAACCACTACGAACCAGAAGGTTTGCGTGAAGATAAAGCGACGTGTCGATTACTTAATCTATTCAGCTATACAGGGGCATTTATCCCACCTGTTGCAGAATGGCGTGGCATAGTCTCTAAAAATGTTGATACTTCAGCCGATGCTTTAGCACTCGCTCAGAAAAATTATGAACTTAATGGATTACACGAAAAAAAGTATGATAATCAGGCAGAATTTATTCAAGTAGATGTGTTTGATTATCTGCGTGAGTGTGTCGAAAAAGGCGAGCAGTACGATATTGTGATACTTGACCCACCGAAGTTCGCGCATAATAAGCGTCAGGTGGATAAAGCAGCACGCGGCTATAAAGATATCAACCTCAATGCCTTCAAAGTGGTGAAATCTGGCGGCTATCTGATGACATTTTCATGTTCGGGCGCGATTAGTCGTGATTTATTCCAGAAAATCGTTTTTGGCGCATTAGCTGATAGCGGCAGACAAGCACAAATTATCAAGCACCTCAGCGCATCGGATGACCATCCTATCGCATTGACATTTCCAGAAGGTGAATATCTCAAAGGGTTGCTACTGCGCGTGTATTGAGCCGTGTTTCTTCTGACTTATTTCACCAATACATGGGAATAATGTTAAAATGTCAACAAAAACTTGGAGGCAGTTCATGACAACCTATGAGCAAATTGTCATCTTAGCACAACAACTCAATGTAGCCGAAAAAGCTCGTCTGCTAGAGCATATTAGTACAGCACTCAAGCGTGATTTGGAAACCGAAGCCTACAAATAAATGCCTTGGGAACAATTCATCAACTTGACTTATGGTAGCCTAGCAAATGACCCACTAGAACGTCCGCTACAACCTGAGCAAGAAGATTGGGAAATATAACTCCATTAAGAGGTACGTCACTCTGAATTCTTCATGCCGTGATAGGGCTTGAGCGGAGATTATGCTATCTATCACCTCAATGATGTGACCTTTATTTGTGCATTTTGTTTTATGCTGACATAAACGAAAAGCATGTGAAAGGTGCATGTGGTGAATGTACTTGATATTATGACTCCGAAAGTTGTTTGTGTTTATAAGAGTGATTCGCTAGAAAAAGTGTTGCAAGTTATGGAAAAAACGGGCAGCCATCATTTGATTGTCGTTGAAGCAGATGGCTCATTGGTGGGGATTATCAGTGACCGTGATTGCAAAGAAGCCTTGTTGTCGCCGATTACAACCTTTAATGCCAGACAACAATCGAAGTTTGCAAGTCAAATCACAGTTGAACGCATCATGACCCCCGCACCGATTACGATTATGCCACAGGTCACAATTCAGGAAGCCGCGAATCTCATGCTAGAAAAACATATCCACGCCTTACCTGTGCTGCATGATGGGTGTGTCATTGGCATTGTGACTTCGACTGACTTGCTGAAAGTGCTTGCGTCATTGGCAGAGATTGTAACTGTATAGATAGTATGGTTACACTTGCGGTTTTTCGTCATCCGCTTGCTGGAGTGCTAGTCGGCGGATTTTGTTGCTGGTTTCGTACCAACTGGTTTGACTTAAGCCCATGCGTTCGCGGATGCTATCTTCTTCGATGCCATCACGCCAGAGAACAACACCCATCGTCCAACGCATGACTTCAAACGATAACTTAAATGGGACACCTGCACCTTCGCCTAATGCCGTGAGGATATATTCTAAATTGCGTGTCGTGCAAGTAAAAATGGTATCTTTTGGGCGATATTGCTCTCGATAGTCCTCTAGCAAAGCCATCAATTGCTGTGTGACATCAATCCGCCGCTCTTTGTAAACATTCTTGGATTTGTGGCGGATGATAACTGTCGCATTTTTGGGGTTGCTGCGCTCAAAATCATCAAAGGTCAAGCGCCCTGCTTCACTCTTCTTGATGCCTGTTTCCAGCAATAGTTGAAACAACAATTCAGGGCGATAGTCGATTTCATCCCCTTTTTTCTGCTGTTGCGCGATGTCTATCACATCTCGAATTTGCTGTACAGTCAAGACATGACTGAGTGGTGCGGGTCCAGAGCGTTGTAATACAGCGAGTGAGGGGTCGTGAGAAATTGCCTTAAGTGATTTGAGCCACTTGAAGTACACTTTTAATGTTGTCACCCGTCGGGCATAGCTTTTTCGGCTGCATGGAACACCGCGCTTATTCTCCATCCAATCCAAATAGTCATTCAATTTGCTTGTCGTGAAATCGCCAATCGGTGTTTTATCTTCAGTAAAATCAACCAAGAGTTGCATATCCCCTATAAACGCCTTGATGGTATGCTGAGATTTACCTTCTTTTGTCAGATAATGGCGGAAATGGTCAAATGTCACCGTCAAAGGGGTAAATTTGCTGATTTCTTCTGATGAGGCAGGTTCTGATGGAAATAAAGGCAGTTGTTTCTTAGCCATAATTGATTTGCTCTATCTATGAATGGAATTGTTTTCATTATAACTTAAATAGCCCAAACGTTCCATTTAAGACTTACGCAGTTGACTGTTATCTTCGGGCGCACATGTGGGTACGCTCCTACAATTTTTGTACGCAAGTGTGTAATTTCTACCATTATTACTCCTATGATGAGTATATTTCAATGTTTTGGCAAAATGGATTTAGCACGCTAAACCCCTACTATTTCTATGTTGATGTCAGTAATTTCTTTCTCTAAGAGATTTAACGTTTATTCATCCAATCAGAGTGTGCGTATTGTTCATCGACTAACACATCAACAGCATGATGTTCATCGTCTGTGAGTGTACTTTCTGTAAATTCAATATCGAATGTTTCTACAAAACCACTCACGATAGCAGAAGCCGCCTCATCCCATGAGATACGGTATCCGACAACAGATTCTAGCGTGGTGGCTCGTTCTCGAACGATGGTTTTTGCTGCTATGCGAGATGCTTCGTCTGGATAAACAAGGGCATCGCAAATGAGGGCAATATCGCCATGTAAGGGCAAGGTGCCATGCTGTAAAATCCCAATCTTACGCCGTAATTGTGCGCTACCAAGCAGTTTTTTGCCATCGGCGGTAATTTCATAATGTGATGGAACTTCAAAACAAACAGGTCCCAGACCGCGATTGCCTTTTGCTTGTTTTTCGGATTGTGGCGATAAGCCCAAATGGTGTAATCCTGCTAATAGAGCCTCACTGATACGGCGATAACTCTCGACAACATCGCCTTGTGCTAAGTCATGGTCACGCGGAAGAGCAACGCTATAGGTAATTTCATTGCCATGCAAAATTGCCTTGCCGCCTGTTGGTCGCCGTACAAGCCCCCAACCATATTCTGCAATACGGTCTAAGTCCACTTCACGAATCCGTTGACCATAGCCTAGTGACAAACATAGGGGATTCCAAGCGTATAATCGTAATGTCGGCAAACGAGTTTTATTCGCTACCGATTTCAGCAAAACTTCATCCGTTGCCATGTTTAGCATCCCCATCATAGGGGTATTAACCAGTAAATCCCATTGACGCATATTTGCACTCGCCCTATACTGACAGTATGTCGTTGGTCATTGTAATGAGAAATGGTCACAAAATACATGATTGAAGAGCCGCAAAATAGACAACAATCTCAACAAAAAGATCGCCCGACTGTGCGCCCTATTTATAGCACATCGGAATATTCTGATAAGCGCAATGTACCGCCACCGCCACCATCAGATGCCCGTGGGTCAGCCATGCGAGACCGTTCGCGGCGGCGTAAAGGTAGCCGCACAAACTCTGCTGGAGAATGGGCATGGGTGATTGTGGTGATTGCCCTGTTTGCAGTTGGGATTGTCATCAGTCTTGGGGCGTTCACTCTCATTAAAGCTGCACAAGAAAACATCGAAGTGCTGCCGACAGCCGATGTGAGCAGCGCACTCCCTACTCCGGTAGTCGCCTATAATGATTTTGACAATACTTTGTTGGATGATACGCTGGTGATGGCGGATGGTAGCAGCATTGACTTGATTCCGTGGGATGGCGAATCGCGGTTTACGTTTGTGATGGTTGGCTTGGATAGGCGACCCGGTGACACAGGGTTACAGTATCGCACAGATACGATGATGCTTGTCAGTATTGACCCTGACAGTGATGATATTGGTATATTGAGTATCCCCCGTGACCTCTATGTTCAGATTCCGGGTTATCCACAATTACAACGTATCAATACTGCGATGTTTTTGGGCGAGATTCAGCGACAGGGATTTGGTCCCACGCTCATGATGCAAACCGTACAATTTAATCTCGGCATCCGTGTTCATGATTATATTGCCGTTGATTTTCAGGCATTCATAGATGTGGTCAATGCAATTGGTGGTATTAATGTGACAACCACCTATGTTATCAATGACCCACAATACCCTGATATGAATTACGGCTATGACCCACTTTATATACCTGTTGGGACACATCACCTAGATGGTTACGATGCCCTACGTTTTGCCCGTACTCGTCATGGGAGTAGTGATATTCGGCGAGCCGAGCGTCAGCAGCAAGCACTCTACGCGATTCGTGACCGTATTCTCGATTTTGATATGGTACCTTCACTGATTGCACAAGCGCCTTTGCTATGGAACTCATGGGGCGATAATATCTCCACAGGATTGTCCTTCGAGCAGATTATACAGTTGTCGTTATATGCTAAAGATGTTCCGCGTGACCAAATTACAATGGGTGTTATCAGCTTTGAGTATTTGCAAAGTTATACCACAGGCGCAGGCGCACAGGTCTTGATTCCGAATCGCTCACGGTTGGGCAATCTGATGGTGGATATCTTCGGACCCGATTATTCGCAGTAATGTGCCTCACTGAGATTTGGCACGCCACTTCATTCCGAATATCATATTTTTGGGAACAAGAGAATCAAAAACAGCGCATCTGATAGTCGGTGCGCTGTTTCTATGAGTCCGACCTGCCCTGCCGTGTGATGGGGAATTTTGAGACCTGCTAAGCAGGTGGGTTCTCTGCAAGTGGTTTGGTCTTGGCTACGCAAGCTTATCACCTCAACACTGTTAACGCGAGTTCCCGTTGAGTGAGTGTTGGCCTCAAATATGGTACTCATCATCACGTACATTGCAGGTTGAAATAGTTATAACAAACAAACGCATTGACGTAAAGACTGAATGTTTGGCACATGAGAAGAACATGAATTCATCATCTGTCCAACATGACAATCATCCCCTCACGACTATTTTTTCGCTATAATCGGCACAATATTTCACTTTTCACATACATTTGGAGAGCAAAATGAATCTAAAAGAACTGCTTGCCGAACTGATTGGCACATTTACATTGTGTTTTATTGGCATTGGTTCAGTGATTGTTGCACCACAGTTCGGGATTGTAGCCCCTGCACTGGGGCATGGTCTCGTACTGGTCGGCTTAATTTTCGCTTATGGGCATCTATCCGGCGCACAATTCAATCCTGCCGTGACATTCGGGCTACTGGTTGGTCAAAAAATCACCCCTATGAAAGCCGGTGCCTATATCGTTGTGCAATTCATCGGCGGCATTATTGCAGCTTATTTGATTGTGACACTTGTTGGTGGTGCTGATGGTGCAGCTCTTACTGGATTTCTTGGTGGCGCAGAATTCAATTATGGGCAAACCACAGGCTTCTTGACTGAAAATAATGTTTGGCAAGCAGCCGCGATTGAAGCGGTACTCGTTTTCTTCCTCGTGAGTGCTGTTTATCAAGCGGCTGTCTATGGCAAAGCTGGCAATCTCGCTGCGATGGCTATCGGTTTGACACTCGCTGCGTGTATTTTTGCGACAGGCGGCATGACAGGCGCATCGGTGAATCCGGCACGGACATTCGGACCCGCTTTAGTCGCAGGTGAATTTAGTTATGTGCTGCCGTATTTTGTCGGACTTTTCGCAGGTGGCGCGATTGCAGGTGCTATTCATGGTTATGTTCTAACACCTGATGAGGAATAGATAGCCTGAGTTTCGGATAACAGTGCAAATACAGAGATTGAACCGCCAAAACGCCAAGAGCGCCAAGAAAAGCGGTGAAAATGCCTTAACACAAACTGCGGCTAAACATCATATTCTTAACATAAATTTAACCGAAACAAACCGTAATGCCGACTTTTTCGCCTTTCTATATTACGATTATTACGGATAGTGCGTACAAAAAAGGGTAGAAATTGTTATCTACCCTTACGGTTTCTTATATTGAGAAATTGAGTATTAAATCAGCCACAACCCAATAACCTATGTTTCTTTCTCTAATTCGCGCACAGCGATATGCAGTTCATCAAGCTGTTTGTCTTCGGCAGGAGACGGCGCACCTGCCATCACGTCTGAGCCAGTTTGTGTTTTCGGGAAGGCAATCACTTCGCGGATATTCGGTTCACCAGCAAGGATAGCCGCCACACGGTCAAGCCCCCATGCGATACCCCCATGTGGCGGCGCACCATATTCAAACGCTTCCATCATATGACCGAATTGCTCACGGGCATGTTCCATTGTCTGACCAATCAATGGGAAGATTTTTTCTTGGATTTCACGGTCATGAATACGGATACTACCCCCTGCGACTTCATGTCCGTTGCAGACCATATCATATTGACTACCACGAGTTTCGCCGGGTTTGTCTTCTAGCATATGTAAATCTTCTGGCAGTGGCATCGTGAACATATGTTGTGATGGATCCCAGCGTTTTTCCTCTTCATCCCAAATGAACATCGGGAAGTCAATCACCCAGCAATACCCTAGCACATTCGGGTCAAGCAAGCCTAATCTTTCGGCTAAAACAGGGCGAATCGCGGCTGTCACGGCTTGAACAACCTCGTCACTATCGGACATGAAGAACAGCATATCGCCACCTTCTGCACCCAATGTTTCGATAAGTTCTAACTTCTGGTCAACGGTGAAATATTTGCCAATGAAACCTGCGACTTCACCTTCTTCATCTTCTGGGATTGAGAGCCATGCCAAGCCTTTTGCTCCAGCATCACGCGCAAGATTTTCCATCTCTTTAGCTATATTTTTCAGTCCTGTCTTGCTCTGCCCTTTTGCTAGACCCGTTGCCCGAATCGCCCGAACAGGTTTTCCGGCTTCGACATTATCCGTAAATACACGGAAGCCACTACGTCCGGCAAGGTCGCTGATGTCAATCGCCCGCAAATCATAACGAATATCAGGGCGGTCAACACCATATTGTTCCATCGCATCTTTGTAGAGGATACGTGGGAAGGGTTTTTGCAAAATTTTCTTTTGCGGCATAATCGTCTCAGCAAGGGCAATCATCATCCCCTCATTGAGTACCATCACATCTTCGCGCTCTACAAAACTCATTTCGAGGTCAAGTTGCGTAAATTCCGGCTGGCGTTGCCCACGCAAATCTTCATCACGAAAACAGCGTGCAATCTGAAAATATTTTTCGACACCTGCTACCATCAACAATTGCTTTAATTGCTGTGGCGATTGTGGTAGTGCATAGAATTTACCCGGTTGTAAGCGACTCGGCACAAGAAAATCGCGTGCGCCTTCGGGCGTTGTCTTGAACAGAATTGGCGTTTCGATTTCGATAAATGCTTGTTTATCGAGATAATCCCGAATGAATTTGATGACTCGATGGCGTAACATGAGATTACGCTGCATCTTCTGGCGGCGTAAATCGAGATAGCGATATTTCATCCGCAGAGATTCATCTAAGCCTTCTTTGACAATACGCTCATCATCATTGATGTAAAAAGGTGGGGTCTTCGATGTATTCAAAATATTGATTTCTTGGGCGATAATTTCAATTTGCCCTGTCGGTAAATCGGCATTTTTAGTATCACCGGGGCGTTCGACAACTTGCCCTACCACTTGTAAGACAAATTCATTCCGTGCGCTATTGGCATTCACATGGGCTTCGGGGGTTTCTGCTTGATTCACTGTAATTTGAGTTAGTCCCCACCGGTCACGCAAATCAATAAAAATCAAGCCACCTTGGTCACGGCGACGATTGACCCAACCTGCCAATGTCACCGTTTGCCCGATATGACTTTCTCGCAGTTCGCCGCATGTGTGCGTCTTCATCATAAGCGTCAATGCTCCTCGTTCTGGTCATCCATATGACCAATTATTGGGTAGAAAATGAATAGCCAGAGCATATCACGCCGCTAACGAGAAACAAATAGGTATTCTGCCAAAGTGTGCGCGTGCGAGTTGCACAAGGCATTATGGGTTGATTTTCCGACGTTAGATATTTTCCACTGTTCTACTGTTGTGTTTAACTCTAAACTGTTAGAGCTTACGCAGTTGACTGTTATTTTCGGGCGCACACGCGGGTACGCCCCTACTTATCTCAAATGCGTAACTTCTAATTGTACTTCATACGCGAATAGATACAGAAAAATACATATGGAAGAAAAACCAGAACAAGTCGAAGAAAGTAGCGAACTGCGTTACATCCTGACAAGCCGCTTTACTGTCAGCAAACGCCAATTGGGAATCGTATTATTACTATTGGGGATTATCGGATTCATCGGGATTTTCGCATTGGATTATATTGGCGGTGGGCGTGAGGGCGGTATTGGTCCCGCGCAACATGCCGCCCTTATACTGATGGTCGTGATTGCCCTATTCGGCGCGAGTCTGATTCCGCTTGGAGATAGCCCGGCATAATGGCTGATTCATCGGATACGGACGCGGTATATCACGTCTCTACAAGGGGTGGGGTTTTGTTCAAAGCACTGATGATTTTTGCGACAGTTGTACTGCTGTTCGCGTTGATTGTATTGTGTGCTTATGCGTGGAATCTGATGACCTTCCCCTATGATTATGACCAAGGCGAAGGTTTTGAGTTAGTGGATACCATTTTGTTCAGTCAGTTTCGTTCGCCCTATCAAAATACCGATAGTTACCCCTTTTATTCGAGCAATTATCCGCCACTCTATCATGTGATTGCCGCGCCTTTTGTCTGGATATTTGGCGAATCTTACTGGTATGGGCGCTTACTGAGTCTTCTATCGGCACTCATCGCAGCGATAGCAATCGGTTTTGCCGTCTATCGGGAGGGGCATCACCGTTGGATTGCGCTGCTATCGGGATTGGCATTTTTGTCATCCAATACGATTTATCATATTGCACCCCTACTACGGCAACATATCATGATGGTCATGTTCGAGACAGTGGCTATTGTGATACTTGTACAGGCTTACCCGAAACGACAAAAATGCTGGATTCTAATAGGTCTATTGCTAATTATCGCAGCAGGCTATACCAAACAGTTAGCAGCTATCACGGCAATTGCAGTTATCGCATGGATGATTTTGCGAAATCCACGGCGAGGGATTTTATGGACACTCGGATTCACTATTACAGGCGGTCTCATTTTTGCATGGATGACCCTTGCAACAAATGGCGAATGGTGGCGACAAGCGATTGTTGCCAATGTCAATGCTTTTGACCCTTTCCAGACATTCGGCTTGGCATGGCTCTGGCTACGCTTACATGCCTTCCTGATTATTCCGGCGCTTTTGCTAGTGTTGCATGATATTTATTTTGAGCGATTGTCACTTTATAGCATCTGGTTCATCGGTTCTGTGATTTTGGGCGCAGCCGGCAGTGGCACATGGGGCGCAGGTGATAGTTATTTTGCGACAGCGATTGCAGCGATGTGTATCCTCAGTGGCATATTTTTCAGTCGGATAATTCAGCGTATATGGATATTTCGTGATAATTACATTAAGCGTTTCTTTCAATTGGCGAGAGCGCACATAGGGTCTCCTTTACAAGCCTTATATAGAATAGCTATTTTGCTGATTCCAATACTGTATCTTAGCTATGGCATCAGCACGTTTAAGATGCCAACAGACGGCGCTATTTTCGGCACAATTGCTGATGTACTAGGGATTGAAGCAAATGTGCTGGATAGACATTACGATAGTGCGACATATGATGTTTTAGGCTATGCCAATATCGGGCATTTTGTGACAGCCGATGATAGAGTCGCTGGCGATTTCATCACTGAGCAGATTCGCCAGACCGATGCCCCCGTTATGAGTGAAGAAGCAGGATTTAGCCTCGTTGCCGGACGCGATGTGATTACGAATCCAACCCAACTTCGTAATTTATGGTTAGCCGATTTATGGGATGGTAGCGACTTATTGAGCATGATAGAAAATCGTGAATTTGGGCTGATTATCTTACGCGCACAATTTTACCCAACGCCTGCCTTAGAAATGATGGGGCAACATTATACGATTGATGATGTCATTGTCATGAATGGGTTTGAATATTGGCTGCTACGTCCGTTATCTTCGGAATAATCGGGTTAACCATGACAATAGACCATTCTTTGTATTTCTACGTTGTGGCGAATTGGGTGTTGAGCGATAGTGTTTATGAACTGTCGTTTGACCCTGATTGCGAGTATGCTCTTTGACATAAACGATTTTTTTACCATCTTTTGTTTTAGCCATTTAATGCTCCTAAAAATCATCCTCAAAGTCGAAGCCCGAACGCCGACGAGAACCATTTGCCCCCAAGCCAAGCGGACGACGCTGCAAGAGAAAATCGCCGTCTAAGCGCATTTGCCGAAGCAGGCTATCGACTGATTTTTGCAGCATAGCAAGTGTCACCTCAGTTTGGTGTTCGTGGGCAGCAATCATCCGTGCATGAAGAGCAACTTCGCGGACAAAAGCGCCCGGTTGCTTTATCAATTTAGGCGTAATTTTAGCATGGTTATCCATCCATTGGTCAGCCATATAATGACGTAGCATTTCTTCTGCTAAATTTTCTTTTTCGATAGTCGGGACAACGAAAATACGGTCAAGTCGTCCGGGACGCTTAAAAATGCGGTCATCAATTGCTTCGGGATAATTGGTTGTTGAAATCATCAATGTTCCCTTGCTATTATTAGGCGACTCGATGCCATCTAACACATTGAGGATTCGCGCTTTATCATCACCACGCAAATAAGCATCAATTTCTTCAACAATCAACAGCGTCGGCAAATGTGCAGAAGCGACTGCTTGGAATGCTCGTTGCATCTTCTCAAATGTTGCCCCATCACGGTCTGAGCCACTGACATAAACGACAATCCGCCGTTCATTAAGCGCATGACGGGCTAAGGCAGCACAGAGCATCGTCTTACCGGTTCCGGGAACACCTGCCATCAGCAGTTTACGAAAGGGGGTTAATTTCAATTTGCGATAAATATCGACACCTTCGTTAAAAAAGGCTTCTATATCATCCATGATGGTACTTTTAAGGTTGGGGTCAAGAATAACATCGTCCCAATCCACTGTGGGGTCAAAGAAGGCATCCGTCCCACCGATAATATAGACATCACGCCGCCGCCGAATACGTGGGCGGACAGCACGTGCACAAATCGCCTCGAAACTTGCCCATGTTTCTAAGCGCCCTTCTGGTACGAGGGCAACCGCGGTCAGTTCTTGAACATCATCATCAATGTAGGAACTGGCATAAATCACGTCAAAGGTATCATTTTCATCCTTCTCATCCGCGAATGTAAAAACAAACGCTCCGGCTGTGGCTGTCAGCACCATTTTTCGTCCGCGTGAGCCATAGTCACTAATCGGTACTACAACATCGGTATCTAGCTCTTCTAAGCCGACATAGCGCGCTTTTCCTCGCAATTTACGCCCAGATTTAATCTGTTTTTGGGCGATTTTATTACTACATTCGGATGATGCCCAAATCGTTATAAAGGGCGCATCATCATAACGTGCTGTCCATTCTTGCTTCGCCCATTGTACGAGGCGTTCATATCGCATGTCTTCACCTGTGTCTTTTTTTCTCGGCTTCCCAAACCCAAAGTTCAGTCCACCGCTCCGTCGCCGCGTAAAAGGTCGATACTGTCGATTCCAACGTGAACTCATGACTGTTTGCCAACTCAGATTATAACGGCTTTTGATTAAAATGTTATCAGCACTATTCTTGTTTAACAAACTATCTGCGATAATGCTCTAACACCTGTCTCACAATGTTATTTCGTGTGAGGCGCGAGAAAACCCCGAAAGGGGCTTTTAGGGTATCACAGGCTGATAAAAGTTACATTGCGGAAGTGACCACTTTATGACGACAACTTATGTGACACACAATCGCTATCGAGACCATGACATGACTGGACACAATCATCCAGAACATTCGGGGCGCATCGTCGCTGTCTGGAAAACACTGAAAGAAGCCGGGTTGACAGAGCGCATGGATGTTATTACCCCGACTATGGTATCGGATGAGGCGATACTGCGCGTTCATACACAAGAACATCTCGATACACTCAAATGGATTTCCGGTCAAGAAAAAATGGTTATGTATGATTCGGATACTTACGCTCTGCCTGATTCTGCCGAAATTGCGCGTTTGTCAGCAGGCGGTGTCACGGCGGCTATTGATGCTGTTAGTACAGGTCAGGCAGATAATGGACTCGCCGCAGTCCGCCCACCGGGGCATCATGCCACGCCATCACGGGCTATGGGTTTCTGTATTTTGAGCAATATCGCTATTGGCGCACGTCATGCACAAGCTGTACATGGGCTTAAACGTGTGATGATTGTCGATTTTGATGTGCATCATGGCAACGGGACACAAGATGTTTTTTATGCCGATGATTCAGTGCTATTTGTCTCCACCCATCAATATCCATTTTATCCCGGTACAGGGGCATTGAATGATATAAGTGCAGGTCGTGCTAAAGGAAGAACCGTCAATATTCCATTAAGCGCCGGTTATGGTGATGCGACTTATGCGACTGTCTATCAAAAAGTTCTATTGCCTATTGCACGCCGTTTTCAGCCGGAACTCATTTTGGTTTCCGCCGGATTTGATGCCCACCACGTTGACCCACTCGCCATGATGCGCCTGACACATGAAGGCTATACGCATCTCACACGCGAATTGGTGCAGATGGCAAAGGATTTGTGCGGCGGGAAAATCGTCTTTGTGATGGAAGGCGGCTATGACTTACAAGCACTCGGTCATGGAATGCGAAATGTGGCTCATGTGCTGCTAGGTGACGATGAAATCAGCGACCCATATGGTGAAGCACCCGGCACAGAACCCGATAACGGCAAACTCATTGACGATTTGCAAAGTATCCACGAATTATGAGGTTTGCTGATTCGATATTGATTGCTCATCTTTTTTGCCGTCATATTCCAGACGAAAAACAACCGCTAGAATGAACCAAATTATAATCGTAGCACCAATCGCAAGAAACCATGCCCCAACACCGACAGCAACCCCTACAGCCGCCGTTGCCCAGATAGACGCGGCGGTTGTGAGTGACTGGACTTTATCTCTAGCCTTATCATGCCAAATTGTCCCAGCACCCAAAAAACCAATGCCCGTGACCACTGTTGAAGCCACACGAGTCGAATCACCATTCGGGAATGCAAGTAAGCCAATCATGGTGAATAAACATGCGCCTACAGAGGCAAGCATGTGGGTTCGCATTCCGGCAGGTTTCTCCGAGCGTTCACGATTGAAGCCGATGATAAAACTCAGAATCGCGGCTAAGATAAGATTCAATAGTGAAATGAATTGTTGTTCAAGTGTCATAAAGTTCTCCTTAAAATACAAAAGGACGACTATCAAGCCGCCCCTGTTATCGTGTTTGATGCGAAATTAGGTTATTTCAGGTCATCAATGCGGCTGCGTAAATCTTTGATTTCGCGTTGCAATTTTTCTAACTTAAGTTGCTGATTTTCGTAGCGTTGTGATAAAACTTCCAAACGGCTGAAGACCGGAGTCAGCACTTGATTGCCATATTGATTCAAGCGATTGCGTTCTTTCTTGGTGAGGTCGTCTAGTGCCTTGTGATAATTTTTCAGCAGTTCGTCAATACGCTCATTGAATTCTTTTTTCGCTTGTCGCGTCATGCGCCGAACTGAACGTATAGCCGGAATACCCGCAATCAAGGCGACTGCGCCCCCAACTGCAAAGACAAAGGGAGCAAAGGGGCCCGATGCCGCGCCAATTAAGGGACCCGGTGCTAAGACGGCAATAAGCGCCACCGCTAGACCGCCAACAGACATCAAGGCTAATCCTTGAAAATTGCCCATATTGGTATCGAAGGAATTTTTCATGGTGGTCACAATTTCGCCTGATGAGTAAGATTTCAACTCAGATTCAGCAATGCGAATGGCATTTTGCAAACTCTCACGCTGCTCGGCATAGATGCCTTTATCGAGACCGCCTGCCTCTTGTTCCATCAAGTCTTGAATACGATTGAGACGGTCAACGACACCGCGCCAATATAGTCGGCTTTGGTCAACAACGGCATTGATATAGCCTTCGGCAGCATCGCCAATATCTCGTAATGAACGCCCGATAACAACCTCTTCAAATTCCTCTTGCAGTTTCACACGGTCTAGTCCACGCCCTAATTTACGCACTGTGAGATGCGTATCAACGAAGTTCATCCCACGACGGCGCACACCTTCTAGCACTGTGTCGATTTCGACAGCGGCTTCTTTCATGCGCCTTTCTAGTCCTAGGGATTGTTGTTCAAGCTCTTTTTTCACATCTTGAACTTTGATGATATCGGTACTGACAAGGCGTGCTTTGTCTGCTGCGCCATCATGGTGATTTTGGATGATACGATTCGTTGTATCCAGTTGCGCCATGAGTTTTTGTTTGGCAGGGGGTGCTTCGGCATAAACGCCGCGTAGATGCGCTCTGACAGTGGCGACATTACCAGCATCAGATGTCGGCGATTCGCTATTGAGGGCTTCGAGCGCCTCTTTTGCAGAGACCATAAAAATCAGAGGTTCGAGTTCAAGTGTCTCTTTCACTTGATTCACGATGAAGCGTCGTACTTCGGATTGTTCCGATTGTTTCAGCAAATCGACCTGATTCACGACAAGGATGATTTTCTTGCCATATCTTTTAGCTAATTCCAGATAAACTCGTTCTGTTTCTGCAAAGGCGTGTTTGGCACTGATGACAAAGACGACTAAATCGCTACGATGTAGAAAGTCTTTGGCGATTGTTTCATGCTTATGGAAAACTGAGCCTGTACCCGGTGTATCGACAATTGCCACGCCCGGCGCTCCGGTATTGGGATGCGCCCATTCGCGCAGGGCATTGTCACGAACAGTCGGGGTGCGGTCAGGCACATCATTGTAACGAATCAATTCAATGTATTCGGTTGTCGGTGTGATGCCCATCGGTAGCAGTTTTTCACCGAGTAGGGCATTAACAAATGATGATTTTCCAGCGTTAAATTCGCCAATCACTGCTACAATGAAAAACATATTGCGTAAATCTTGGGCAACATCTTGCAGCCGCTTGACATCATCGGGGGCATCAATCCCTTCATTGGCTAGTGTTGCGGCAACATCGCTAATGAGTTCCACTGTTCTTTCACGCAATGCTGCAATGGGTCCTTCTAAAGTTGTGGTTAGTGTTGTCACAAAGTTCTCACTTTCCTCAATATGCTAAAGGCGCACACGCGGGTACGCCCCTACTTGCGTAACGTGAGGCTATAATTGCAGCCCTAAGAATTTGCGTTTTCCCAAAGCATTCAGATTAGTCTCTATCTGATTAATTTCCTGCTCGGCAGATTGTAACTTCTCCAATTGTTCATCTTGAATCCGCGCTTGTGCATCCACAAGACGAGTGAGTGGCGCGATAGCTTCTCGACGCAGTTGCATTCCGTATTCAATTTGCTTATCCGCCGCCTGAGTTAGAATTTCCGTATAGCGTGCTTGCAATTTCAACAAACGATTGACATATTCAGTATGAATAACTCGTCCACGCAACGGCATGGCAGCAAATCCTAGTAATGCCAATGTCAGAATGACTATCAATCCGATAAGGGCAATCGGAATTTCCGCCAAACTATCGACCAGATTCCACTGTGAGATAAGCGCCACGCCTAAAATCACCATGATGACTTCCCACACAGCGAGGTAAATCAGGGTATTGCGGCGCGTATTGTCCAATTTATCGGTTTCGACTTTACGCGCTTCTTCTTCAAGTTCCGTCAATTCAGACCGAATATCTTGCAAGAATTTACGGTCATAAGAAGCCGGTGCTTGAATCGTACCGATGATTTTTTGCTGCATATCGATTGGCAAATTGTTGACTTCTTTGTTGCCATACTTCACAAGGTCATCAATATCTTGCATATCTTGACCTTCAAGACGTGGGGCAAGTTTATCCACAATGGCTGGAATCTCATTGATAGGTTCAAAGACCTTGTAGCGTTTGAATGTGGCATCCATATAAGTGGGGGTATCCGCACGCCGAAAAATCCGCGATAAACCGGTTAGTTCAAACAAGCCGCGCCCAAGTGACCCTAATGCTCGTGAAAACTGGAAAATCGCTTGGATGGCTTCTTTACTACGGTCTCCGGTGTCTCGGAAGTGGGCTTCAACATCGTTGCTAATTTCGCGTACTGTCTTCTCTTGCTCACGCTTTTGAGAATCCAGTTGTTGGGCAACATTATCTGTGATATTGCGATAGCGGTCAAAGGTCGTTTGATTCTGGCGTACAGCCGCCAATGCCCCTTGATGTACTGTTTGTACAATTTGTAGAGGTGTTTGTAGCTTTTGACGCAAACGGTCAGCGTCATTTAACTGCTTTTCAATGTATTCCTCAATCTGATTGAGACCGCTTGCCTTCCATTTTGCCTCATCAAAGCCACCGCCCGCACGCGCCTCTTGCCCTAGTTGGGCGCTCATCATCCACACGTCCAGCTCATAACCGAGTTTATCGCGGCTCTGGTCAATGACATATTGTTGGACAGTGGCACGCTCTTCCGCAGAGATTAAATCAGCCTGACTAATCACCAAAATGACTTTTTTGCCATATTCTTTGAACATTTTAAGCACATCAAGGTTTTTCTGTGTCATGGCTTGGGTCGCCAACATCGTCAGCAAGACGACATCTGCCCGATGGAGAAATTTGCGCGTGGTTTCTTCATGGTCTTTGAAAATGGATTCTAGCCCCGGTGTATCAACAAGGCTCACTTTTCTCAGCAATGGCGACGGATAAAAGACGGTATCCGCGCCGCCTGCCGTACCCATATGTTGCGGTTCTTCTCCCCAGCGCAAAATACTGATACGGTCTGTTGTGGGAATGGGTCCAATTTTGAGGAAGTCCTCAGCGCCCAAAAGGGCATTGATGATACTCGATTTCCCCGAACTGAAGGGACCTACAAAGACCATCAAATACGGATGGTCGGCATGGAACATCGCATCACGAACCTGACCAATGCGTTCCTCACCGATATTATCAATACGTGGCAAGATACCCAGCAAGTTGGTGATGAGAGAATACTCCTGCTTGCGGATAGCCTCGTAATCTTGAACGAGTTTCGGTTCTGAAGTTACTTCAGCCAATTTTCCACCTATTCGCTAAATTTGCTTTAACTAACCTGTATAAAAATACGAATCGGATATAATTATATACAGGATAACGCGGAAATTTTAACGATACAATAGACAGTCGTTACTTCTTTATCAGTATTTATTCTACCATTATTATGGGAGTCTTATGAGTGATATAAAAAATCGTCAACTCCAATTGCTGCTGGCACTGGATGAAGCACGCGACTCGATTGACGATAGCGGCAACCCAATGGCGATGTTTCGTCAGATTGTACGCATTCTTAAACAGCACTTTAACGCCGATGGTTGTGCGATTTTGTTGGTTGATACTAAAACTCGTGAAACTGAAGCTATTTCGAGTATTGGTATTCCACAAGATATGGCGGAAGAACTCGCTCGCGAAGCCTTGGATTACACGAAGCCAAAACCGCTTGCTGCCAGCGCATGGCAATATTCACTTGGCTTACGCATCTTGATTGACCGCGAGAAAACGGTTCCCGGTTCAATTATTCTCGTGCGCGATAAAGAAGCCTTTGCGATTGATGCGATTGAATTGTTAGAAATCGCCGAAAGCCAAATTGATTCGGCAGTGATACAAGCCAGAACAATATGGCGGCTTGCGGAGCGTAATCGTGAATTGGAGGCTATCTACCAGATTGACCGCTTGCGCGATGACTCTGCCGATGAAGACACGCTCTATGTGGCATTTACGAGTCTCATGGTCAAACAGTTTCGTGCTGATGTTTGTCAGTTCATCATCCGTGATATGGAAACGGGCAAATTGCGCCCCCGTAATGTGGTCGATAAACGTGGTCTCAGCGAAGAGCAACTGGCTTCTATTATCAGCACAACACACGATATCCAAACTACTACTAAGTTGGAAGCGCCGCCTAGTATTGATAATATGTACTTGCTGGCATCGCCATTTATTGTATCAGGCGTGCGTTTGGGCGCTGTCATTATTGGGCGTTCAAAGCCTTATTCTGTCATTGAGACGCGCCTCATGGTTGCCTTAACTAGCCAGATGGATTCAGCCATTGCTAAGAGTCGGACTAGCCTTCAACTTGAACTGCGTACCCGTGAATTAGAAGCAATTTATCGCATTGACCATATCCGCGACCAAGAAAACGACTTTGATGAGATGTTGCATCAGGTATTGCAAGAATTGTGTCAGGCTGTATCGTGCGAAACAGGATATATCATGCTCTATAACAAGCAACAAGAGGATGCACTGGAAATCCGCGCTTCAACTCGTGAAGGTATTGTTAATAATTCAGAGCATATTGAAATCATTAAACGGGTTTCACGGGAAGCATTAGATACAGAATCAGTCGTTACTTATAATGGACTTGAGAGTAGTGTCCATTCAATCGCCTCAACGCCCTTAATTCTCAATGAGCAAGTTATCGGTGTCTTTGGCGCATTGAATAGCAGTCGTCCGCGTGGTTTTACAGTAGATGATGGGCGTATGTTAGCTGCCATAACGAGCCAAGTTGATACGGCTGTCTTTGAACGCTTAGAACGCCGTCGGATGCGAAAAGTATTAAGTCGCTCTGTTGACCCTAAAGTGCTAGACCATCTACTGAAACGTGCCGATGATAGTGTTCTGACAGGCGAACGAGTCATTTTAACGGTATTGTTCGCTGATTTACGCGGTAGCACCGAATGGACAGAGCGCACCGAACCCGAAGAATTTGTCTCCGTGTTGAATACTTTTCTCGGTATGATGACTGATGTGATATTCAAACATGGTGGGACACTCGATAAATTTGTAGGTGACGAAGTAATTGCCCTCTTTGGTAGCCCGATACCTATGACCGACCACGCTCTCAAAGCCTCGCGTGCGGCGCTCGAAATGCAAGCTGTTCATGAGCGACTTCAGAAGCAATTTGCAGAACAAGGTAAAGAACTCCCTGCTATGGGTGTCGGCATTAGTTCTGGAGAAGTCATAGCCGGAGAATTTGGTCCCCCTATTCGCACAGATTTTACAGCGATGGGGCGTGTGATGAACTTAGGGGCAAGGCTCTGTAGTGCGGCTGCCGCCAAACAAATCGTCATCAGCGAAAATACATATGCAGCATTAGAATCTATTGCTGATGCTGATAAAATGAACCCCGTTCCCCTCAAGGGAATTAGTCGGCAAGTCGATACTTATCTGCTCAAGAAATTGGACGAATGACACTCAACGAATCAATCCATTATCACAAGAACAAGCTGTATGTTGATTCTGTCTCCGTGACAGAGATTGTGCAGTCTGTTGGGACACCTGTTTACATCTATAGTTTGCGTCGTGCATTGAACAACTTGGAGCGCATTAAAACTGCCTTTACTGCATTAGATACCCACATTCACTACAGCGCCAAGGCTAATGCTAATCTCACGATTCTGCGTACTTTAATTGAAGATGGGGTCGGTGTCGATGCTGTCAGTGGTGGCGAAATTTTCCGCGCCCTAAAAGCTGGTGTCGCTCCTCAGAATATCGTTTTTGCAGGTGTGGGCAAATCCGAGAGCGAGATTCAGTTTGCACTGGAAAAAGGGGTTGGCTGGTTCAATGTCGAAAATGTGCGCGAATTAGACTTCATCAATTATTATGCTGAGGATATGGGTCTGTCGGGTATCAAAATTGCCTTACGCCTGAATCCTGATGTGACTGCTAATACACACCCCTATATTGCAACGGGACATGGTGGCGCGAAGTTTGGCCTAACAGCTACTGTCATTGCTAATGTCCTCAAGCAACAATCGCAGTGGATTAATCTGGATTTTCGCGGATTGCACATTCATATTGGCAGTCAATTGGGGGATACACTGGCGACACAACAGGCAATACAAAAGGCTCTCGATTTACTAGCGCCCTACCCTAACATGAAGACCCTGAATATCGGTGGTGGGATGCCAGCCCAATATGATAGCCAAGCCCAATTACCGTCATTTGAAATGTTTGCCCATGATATCATGCCGATGCTAAGGGATTACACTGTTTTGCTTGAACCGGGGCGCAGTATCATTGCGGATGCTGGAATTCTTGTGGGACAAGTGTTATATACGAAAAACCAAGCCGCACAACATATTGCCATTACAGATGCCAGCATGACAGAGTTGATTCGCCCTGCACTGTATCAGGCAAAGCATGAGATTGTCCCTGTCGCAGAAAATCACTCTAAAACACAAGTCACGCAAGTAGTGGGTCCCGTCTGTGAAACAGCAGATGTGCTTGGGCGTGATATTCCTTTAGCCACTTTGAATGAAGGAGATTTGGTCGTAGCACTCACGGCAGGCGCATATGGAGCAGTCATGAGTAGCAATTATAATGCTCGTCCTAAACCTGCCGAAGTAGTTGTTGCGGCTAATGGCGAATCATGGCATGTCGCACGTCGCCGCGAAACATGGGAAGATTTGGTCGCCAAAGAAATCTGAATAATCAGCTTAAATATGAGTGGGAAATAAAAAACGCAGGGCGAACCTGCGCTTTCTGTTACTACATTAGTTATGGTAGAGACTACTCACCAATCGGAACATCCAGTGCATCCCAATCAGCCTTGCTGGTGAAGCGGGTCAGTTTGCGGTTATCGTCTGTGGTCGCCTTAAAGCCATAGCGAGTTCCGGATTTGGTCTCGAAGGTGACTTTGCGAACTTTGCTTTCATCAATTTGGACTTTTTTCTTCAACTTGAGGTCATAAAATTCAATTGCCATTGTATTTGTTTCTTCCTTAATAGATTATGTCGATATGTACAGGCTAGTATAAGTTCGAGTTCCGCACAAGTCAATTTTGGGGCTTTTGAACATAAATTCGGCTTTATTACGGTTTTCTAACCAAATTAATGCGAAATTTGACTAGAAACAGTGGCTAACACCCTTTGTAGCTTCAAACTCAGGTATAAGATGAGCCGATTATCGGCATCGTTCAAATCCAACTTTGTGAGCGCCGTGATGCGTTCCAGACGATAAACAAGTGTGTTGCGATGCACATCTAAATCCTTGGCAGCTTGTGCTAGATTGCCATTTGCTTCAAAAAAGCCATTGAGGGTGCGGATTAAATCGCCTTGCTTGCGCTCATCATGTTCCACTAATGCCCCTAGTGTTTCATCGTAAAAACGAGTCATAGCTTCTAAATTACGCTCTTTGAGGGCAAGAAGCAATTGATACAGTTTCAAATCGCCATAAAAAGTGGTTTTTTCGATATCGCGTAGTTCATGGGCAATACCGACAGCATCTTTCGCTTCTCGATATGCCTCACGCAAGGCTCGTAAGCCTTCTGCTGGGCGACTAATTCCGGCTGAAACCAGTCCGCTAGGTGTTCGTGTAGCTAGTTGTTGACGTAGTTCATCAACCATTGCCCGAAGCCGCGCCATGTGATTCGGATTTTCAAGTGGATATAATGCCACGATGACATCCACATATTGCCCGACAGCGCCTTCGATTTGGCGGCGTGTCATATCATCACGCACAAGCGAAATCAGCGATTCCAGAGGTAAATTCTGACCACTTTCTGTCATTGCCCTAAAAACAGCGACAATATAGCTTGAACGCGCATCAAAACCGCCTTGATTGGCACGAGTCATCAGTAAATCGTCATCAGCAAGCGTACCACTGAGCCACATTTGTATCCAATCGCCCCGTGCTTGTTCAACGGCGGCACTAATGGCACGGGTTTTCGCCAATTCAATTGCACAAACATCCGCACCATAGGTCAATACCAGACGGTCAAAATCATCCATTTCCTCATCTTTAATCACGAGTGATAGATAACCCGCAACGCGCTTTTCCACTTTGAGGACTGTCGTATAGCCAATCGGACTTGTGACAATCACGCCCTGATTATGGGGCGCTTCGTTATCAAGCCATTTCTGGAACGCGCTATAGGGCAAGTTTTGAATCAGTGAACGCCCACTCAAGCCACGTCGCCCCACAGTGGGGTAAACTTGTGCCATCAAAACGCCTGCGTCATCATGGACAAGTATCGCTTTGGCAGTTGCACGAGCAATCACTTGAAGCAAACTATTCAAATCACGATTTTCGGCAGCTAAACGAGTCAATTGACGTTGGATTTCCATCGCACGCTCGGTCAATTGGGCGGATTGATTAAGAATCAGCTTATTAACTGCCCGTTCAACCCCTGCTAATCCGCTATTTTTGGGCAGCATCAAGAGCGCGATGCCTTGCGCCTCTGCGACAGAAATCGCTGCTTGTGATACGTCATCATCCACTGCCACACTCGCGACACCTGCCTCTGCTAAACTCTCGACCACTTCGGCAAGGGTAATCCGCGCATCATAGCCTCGCAGAACACCCATTGATACTAAGGCTAATTCGCCACCATAAATATCTGGGAAAGCTGGCGGTTGTGCGCGAACAGTCGCCGCCCAAGTAATTAGCGTATCCGAGTCACCTGCTACCAGAGTTGTTTCTGGTGGCAGTGCAAATCGTAGCAAAGCTCGTATTGTCGCTGTATTATTCTTCTCAGCCATATGTTTTCCCTAAGTACATAGCGATTGTAAGGTATCGCACTATATCTCTAGGTTATTTTTCACAATAGATTTGGATTGTTCATGGGTTACACGTTTCACTATACAGCAAAAACACACAAAAACAATGATTTTTGACCTGACGATGCACAGCAAAGATATCGCTTGACTGGTCATAACGTACAAAGAAAGAGAATCAAAGTATTTATTCACCTTTCAAGAAAAAGCGTAACGCAGAGGTGCAGAGAATCAGAGGTGCAGAGCAATTTTTGAATTTGAATCTTGGTGTTCTTGTGGTTCAAATTGTCCTGAGTTCATGGATAGGCGAATTGTTACGAATCAAAAAGGAAGAGTTTGCACTCTCCCATTCTGTTTGGTTACGAGATGACGCATGGTCATTACAATTAACGCGAATCATGGATAAGCATGGAAAATGCCTTGCGCCCCTACAACGGGTTATAACCTTTTATGACCCTCACTTTCGATGAAACCCTTAAACGATATTCGCGTTACAATTAGGTTTTTGGTGATGCTTAGACTTGCTTGACACTGATAACGAGTTTTTCGTCTTTCAGGTCTTTGGGCAAATCGCTACTGAAATCCTTCGTGAAGAAGCCATTGCTACTATCGCCCTGCGTCATACTGTTGGCGAGGGTTTCACGCTGAATCCGTTCGCTGAATTGCTCGATAGCCGCTTGTAAGTTATCGCTCGCCTGATACAAAATTTCGATACGGTCTTCGATGTTGAAATCGGCATCTTTGCGTGCCACCTGAATCCGACGCTGTACCTCGTTTGCGAGACGTTCTTTCATAAGGTCATCGGTCAAATTGGTGTTCAGTGCAGCAACGTAGCCCCTATCTTCATAGATGACATAGCCTTCTGCGGCTGATTCTTGGCGCACCTCGACTTCATCCGGCGCAAGGTCGTATACTTTGCCATCAACGGTGAGCGTAATCGTCTCATCTTTGAGCAAGGCACGTCCCCAATTTGCGGCATCAGTGTCATTCGCATTTTGCAGGGCATTCGCTACTTTCTTCACATCGCCGCGCAATTTCCGCCCTAACTTGGAGAAATCCGGCTTGAGAGTGTAGCTTGTCACTCCAGCTGCCTCTTGCAAAATTTCGATATTTTTGACGTTTAGTTCATTTTTGATGACCGCATCGTATTTAGTTACAGATGCCCGTTCTTCGGCATTACTCACGCCAAAGCCGACACTCTGTAAGGGTTGGCGCACACTCAATTCGGCACTATTACGTGCGGCGTGTCCCATGCTGACTAATTGGCGCACAAGTGCCATTTCACGCGCTAGTTCTGTGTCAATTTTACCTGTATCCGCTTGGGGCCATACAGCTAGATGCACACTATCCAAGGCATTAGAATCCACTTCTGTAACGAGGGCGCGGTAGAGTTTTTCACTCAAGAATGGCATGGCAGGTGCCAAGAGATAGGCAAGTGTCGTCAAGCACTCATAGAGCGTGGCATAAGCCGCTTTTTTGTCATCGGTCAGTTCATCACCGTAGAAGCGGTCTTTTGAGCGTCGGACATACCAATTACTCAGTCCATCGACAAATTCTTCAATCGGGCGCGTTGCATTCGTCACGTCATAGGTTTCATAGCCTTCGGTGACGGTTTGCACGAGGCTATGCAATTCTGACAAAATCCAACGGTCTAGTACCGGACGGTCTTTTACATCAGGCGCACCGACATCGGGTGTCCAGCCGTCGATATTCGCTAATTCGACAAAGAACTTATAGCTATTCCAGACTGTCAGCCAGAATTTCTTGATGACCTCGCCTACCAAATCTGCTGAGAAGCGACGCGGTTCGCCGGGTTGTCCTGATGTATACAAATACCAACGAAAAGCATCTGCGCCATGTGCATCTAAGACCGACCATGGGTCAACGATATTCCCCTTGCTCTTGGACATCTTCTGACCTTTGCCATCCAGAATATGTCCGAGGCAAATCACATTTTTATATGATACGCTTTCAAAAAGCATCGAGGCGATGGCGTGCAAGCTATAGAACCAGCCGCGAGTCTGGTCAACCGCTTCGCAGATGTAATCCGCCGGAAATTGTTCTTCAAATTTCTCGACATTTTTATGCGGATAACCCCATTGTGCCAGTTGCATTGCACCGCTATCGAACCAAACATCAATCACTTCCGGCACACGGCGCATCGTACCGCCTTTGCCGTTGGGATTCGGGAAGGTGATATCATCGACATAGGGACGGTGTAAATCGAGTTCTGTCAAATCTTGTTTAGCGGCTTCTGCCAATTCTGCGACACTGCCAAAACAACGCATTTCGCCTGTTTGGTCATCGACCCAAACCGGAAGTGGTGTCCCCCAATATCGTTCACGTCCTAATGCCCATTCTTTGAGGTCATCTAGCCAATTCCCGAAGCGACCATCTTTAATATGATGCGGCACCCAATTCACTTTTTGGTTATTTTCAACCATCGTGTCTTTGTAGTCAGTTGTGCGGATGAACCATGTTTCACGCGCCACATACATTAATGGCTGACCATCACGCCAATTGTGGGGGTAACTATGGGTATATTGCTCAACTTTGTACATCAGACCCCGTTGTTTCAGGTCTTTGATGATTTCTTTGTCGGCATCTTTGAACCACAAGCCCTTGAATTTATCAACAGCCTCAATCATGCGCCCATTATCAGTGACTGTGAGGAAAAATGGTAAATCATGTACCACCCCCATGCGATTATCATCTTCACCAAATGCTGGCGCAATGTGAACGATGCCCGTACCATCTGACAAGCTGACAAAATCGCCGGCGATGATATAAGCATAATCTTTATCTGTCGGCACAAAGGTATAAAGTGGGTTGTAACGTTTGCCAAGTAAATCTTTGCCCTGATAGCGTTTGACGATTTTGCGCTCTTCGCCTTCTTCCAGTGAACCAAGCACCTTATCGACCAATGCCTCAGCGAGAATCAGTTGCTCTGTGCCTTCACCATCTGCTGTTGGGACTTCGACTTGCACGTAATCCGCATTTTCTTTCAGAGCTAGTGCTGCATTGCCCGGTAATGTCCATGGCGTTGTCGTCCAAGCAAGAACATAGACACCCTGCTCATCTTTAAGCGGAAAACGCACAAAAACGCTAGGGTCTGTGATGTCTTTATAGCCTAGCGATACTTCATGGCTACTGAGGGGTGTGCCGGAAGTTGGGCTATAAGCAATTGTCTTAAAACCGCGATAGAGCAAGTCCTTATCCCAGAATTGCTTAAGAATCCACCAGACACTCTCGATATAATCATTGGTGAAGGTGATATAAGCATTGTCTAAATCGACCCAGTAGGCAATGCGTTCAGTTAATTTTTCCCAATCTGCGATGTTGCTAAAAACACGTTTACGGCACAGTTCATTGAATTTCGCTACACCGTAGGCTTCAATGTCTTTCTTGTCCGTGAAACCCAGTTCTTTTTCGACAGCAATTTCAACAGGCAATCCGTGAGTGTCCCAGCCACCACGCCGTTCGACGTAATAGCCATTCATCACCTTATAGCGTGGGAACATATCTTTGAAGGCACGCGCCAAGACATGATGACTACCGGGTTTACCGTTCGCAGTGGGCGGTCCCTCATAGAAAACATAGCGTGGTGCATCTTCACGACCTTCTAAGGTGCGTTGGAAGACGCGATTTAAGCGCCAAAAATCGAGTTGTTCTTGCTCAATTTTCAAGACGCTGACATTTTTTTCAACAGGTTTGAACATGATTTCTCCAGTATTCGTCTGATACGGTTTGAAAGAATTAGCGGTCATTACAGCCTATATGCTTATGGACATATCCGTATCTCGGCTATAATGGCTTGTGGCACGATTAACGCCACTGTTACACCTCCTAAATCTTTGAAGTTAGACGCTTATTATGCCGCAAAGTTGCTTTTTAGTGAAGGTGAAAAATAGTTCAGGATAGGTCATAGTGGATATATTTCACGAGAGTTGTTGCAATTGCTGGACAATCTCGCGCAGGTCACGACCATAAGGCAGATGCCCAAAGCGTTCGATTTCTGCTTCCCAAAAAGGCATCCCTGCTTCAATGAGACTAGCCGTTGGTGGCGGTGCATTTTCTAATTCGGAACGCATATAAGCTGTCATCAGCACACGATGCACATCCTCAATGTCAGGTATTGAGTTCAAGACAGCGCGGCTCGCATTATCATCACCGCGTAGATATTGCGTAAAGGCTAAGTCAAAGCGAATCACAGACGGCGCACCATATTTGAGAGCTTCTGTTAAGTATTGGATAGTGGCATGGTAATCACCGACTGCTTGCCGTGTTTTCGCAAGACCATATTGTGCAAAGTGATATTCTGGACGACGGGCGACAGCGACTCGCAAAATTGATTCGCTCTCGCGCAATTGTGCTAAATGACGATACGCATTGCCTAACAAAACAAGTGCATCAATCGAGAGCGTTTTATCATTTGCAGTACGTTCGTCCATATCAGTACGCAAAATATCACGCACTTGTGCAAACTCCCCTGCCATGAAGTGACGTTGTGCGCGAGTAAAGGGTGTCACCATACTGCGATTGCCCCATAGCACAATCACCTGTAATGCCACCAATAACCCAGCAGAGCCTATCATAGCAGGCGTTCGTAATGCTTCGTTTGTGGATAGTACCGTTAAGGCAATTGCCAATAGCAACAAATCAACAGCCAATGCAATTTTGGCGGATGTTTCCCATATGCGAATCTGTGAAGCAAGCCCAATGATGATTCCCATAAACTACCCTATCGTACTTTCGCAATTTGCAGCACGTCTACGTCACCCTTGATGAGTTGTTCTGCAAGTGCTACGTCATCACTGAGTACTGTCCGTAATGCGCCTGCATCTTCAGCCTCTAATAGTTGCTGCCACTCAGCGAGACTATCTTTTTCTTGCTTAAGACTATCGAGTGCGGATTGTGCCTTATCTGTCTCGCCTAAACGAGAATAGGCGCGTAGCATCCACAAATAAATGAGTAAGCGATGGCGTGCATCTTTGATTTTTGTATCCAGCGCACGCTGTAAATTCTCAATCACGTCTTGAGAATGTCCGAGTCGGTCTTGAATCATACCGAGATTATAAGCCGCTACCCAATCATCGGGCAGTAAGTCGGATGCTTTTTGGGCAGCTTGCAGCGCTTTATCATAATTTTTAGCCTGTAGCTCTAATTCTGATAATTCGTTGTATGCCTCCGCTTTGATGCCATCATGCGTACTATGTTTAATCATCGCCTCGTAATCATGCCGCGCCCGTCCGTTTTTACCCCATAAGCGTAAAATTCGTCCTCGTAAGCGATAATGATTGGGATTATCAGATTCTTCTTTAATGAGTTCATCCATTGCAGAGACAGCCGTTTTGTAGTCGCCTTTTCGCATCGCTTTAATCGCATTGCGGTATTGAATCGGGGCATTTCTGCGTCCGAATATCATGCTGCCTGCGATAATCCAACCAAAAGCCGCGCCGAATGATGCCAGTAGATATTGTGGGTAGAATAATATGCTCAATACAATGATACCGACTGCTGGGGCAAGAATCGCTGCCCAATGTATCCGTTGCGCCGCCGATAAGCGTGAAGCAATGATGACAGCCGCACCCACAATTGCGCCTAGTGCGAGAATCGTCTGTGTATTGACGGTTCGTTCAGAATCAACAATTACAAGGGCAAAACTGGCAATACCGGTTGTGACTAATAAACCAACCAGCATCCAAAAACGCCCTTCACCAAGAAAATTGCGGAATCGTTCCAATAGTTTCAACATGATTTTTGCTAGTTTATGCTCTCATTCGTATCGTGCTGTCCATGATAGTAGGCGAATGGCAATGGGGAAAGGTGAAAGTTATCACAAAAAATATTAAACCCACCGGAATGATTTTGTACTTTCGGGCGCGTTTATAGTATCATAGCGATGTTGTATTTTTCTGGTATTCATTTGAGAAATCAAGGAGATTGCTATGCCAAAACGTTATGCGGATGCCGAATGGAAAGGCGCGTTGAAAGAAGGAACAGGCACTGTCAAGGTAGAAAGTGGTGTGCTAGATACAGGCTACGATTACGTCAGCCGCTTTGAAACGGGACCCAAAACCAATCCTGAAGAATTGCTTGGTGCGGCTCATGCCGGCTGCTATGCGATGTTTTTGTCGGCGCTGCTGAGTGGCGATGACTTCACGGTGAATGCCATCAATGCCCGTGCTGATGTCACGCTTACGCCCGGCGAAGGTGGACCCACTATCACAGAAATCACACTCACTGTCGAAGGCAATGTTGATGGTATTGACGAATCCAAATTCCTTGATTATGCAGAAAAGGCAAAAACAGGTTGCCCCATTTCTAAGGCACTCGCCAGCGTTCCGACGATGAATCTGAATGCAAAATTGCTGAGTTAATTTATCTCAACACCCTAAAAACCCCTTTTAACACTGAGAGGGGTTTTTGCTTTAATGCCAACAATACCATTGTCCATAGTGGCACTTTCTATTTTACGGTATGCTAACCTGATGTTTGAAAATTTTTGAATGGAGCATGTCGCATGAGTGAAGTCCGCCGTCAGAAATTAGCCGATTTACTGGTGAATTATTCAACCGAAGTGCAAGCCGGAGAATGGGTGGGTATTTTGGGCAATATTGAATCGCTGCCGATTCTGCGTGATATTTATACGGCTGTGCTAGAAGCAGGCGGTCATCCCACAGTGATGCACAGTGATGACTATATGACTCGTCAATTTTATCGTTTGGCGAACGAAGAGCAAGTGAATTGGATTGACCCATCGCGGCAATTATATTACGAAAAAGCCGATGCCTATATTCGCATCACAGGCTCAAGCAATACCCGTGCTATGAGCAATATTTCTGGTACACGAGTACGAGAAGTGGCGCGAGTCTCGCGTGAGCAAACCAACTTACGGCTAGACCGCTCTGCAAGAGGCGAATTCAAGTGGGTTGGGGCGCGTTTCCCAACAGATGGGTTGGCACAAGAGGCGAGTATGAGTCTCGAAGAATATGAAGATTTTGTCTATGGCGCGTGCTTCTGTGATAAAGATGACCCCGCAGCAGAATGGCGTAAATTGAGTATCGAGCAGCAGAAAAAAGTCGATTGGCTAGTGGGCAAAAAAGAAGTCACTTGCAAAGGACTCCACGTTGATTTAACGCTCAGTATTGAAGGGCGCACTTTCATCAACAGTGATGGCAAGCGTAATATGCCAAGCGGCGAAATCTTCACCGGTCCCGTCGAAGAAAGTGTCAATGGTTGGGTGCGTTTTAGCTATCCGAGTATTGTCAGTGGACGTGCTGTGAAAGGCATTGAACTCAAATTTGTAGATGGCAAAGTCGTTGAGGCGAGTGCCGAAGAAAATGAAGAATTGCTCTATGCACAATTGGATACTGACTCGCGTTCACGCTATCTCGGTGAATTTGCGATAGGCACGAATTTTGGTATCAACAAATTCACAGGCAGTATTTTGTTCGATGAAAAAATTGGCGGCACAATGCACATGGCAATCGGCAAAGGCTATCCTGAAACCGGTAGCAAGAATGATAGTGGCGTGCATTGGGATATGATTTGCGACATGCGCGAGGATAGTGAAATTCATGTCGATGGTGAACTATTCTACAAAAATGGAGCGTTTACGGTATAGGAAGTCCTTTTGCACTATAATGGGGTTGTTTGAAATTCAACCGCTTGATATGTAAGGGTGCGATTGGGACAATTCGATGACTAACAAGAAAAAAGTGTTGATTTTTGTCGTCAGTTACAATGCCGAAAATTTCATTGCAGAGGTTCTCAATCGCATTCCTGATGAGGCTTGGGAAAATGATAGATACGATTTAGAAGTTCTCATTATCGACGACGAGTCACCTGATGAAACTTATTATCGGGCGGTTGATTATCAACGAACGCATCCTAATCGTGCTATTACTGTGTTGAGAAATCCTCAGAATCAGGGCTATGGTGGTAATCAGAAATTGGGTTATCACTATGCGCTAAAACATGGCTTTGATGTGGTTGTCTTATTGCATGGTGATGGGCAATATGCGCCAGAATATATCCCCAAGATGGTTCTGCCCATTCTTGATGATGAGGCGGATGTTGTTTTTGGTTCGCGGATGATAAAGAAAGCGGATGCGCTCAAAGGTGGGATGCCGCTTTATAAATGGCTTGGCAATCAGATTCTCACATTTTTTCAAAATCGTATCCTCAAAACGAACCTAGCGGAATTTCATAGTGGCTATCGGGCGTATCGTGTTGAGTCGCTGGCTGCTATTCCGTTTCAATTCAACTCCAATTATTTCGATTTTGACACCGATATTATCATTCAAATGCTAGATACAGAGCAGCGAATCAAAGAAATTCCTATCCCAACTTATTATGGGAATGAGATTTCACGGGTCAATGGCTTGCGTTATGGCTTCCTCATCTTGATGACATCATTTCGTTCACGTTTAGTCCCGCTTGGCATCTTTTATGACCCCAAGTTTGATTATGTGGCTGATGGGTCTCAATATACGCCAAAATTGGGTTTTCCGAGTTCACATCAATTTGCAATAGACCATGTGAAGGAGAAATCATCGGTTCTCGATATCGGTTGTGGGCCCGGATTCATGGCAGAGTTACTATCGGAAAAAGAAGTCCGCTTGGTTTCAATTGATAAGTTTATCCATCCCAAAACGGTTCAATTCTCTGCACAAACCATTGAAGCAGATATTGAAAATTATGATTTTGACGATGAGACAGGCCAGGTTGAAACAATACTGCTGCTAGATATTATTGAGCATCTTGCCCAGCCAGAGGCATTGCTTGATAAGGTGCGTCGGCGCTATGCACAAGATAATGCCAATGTGATTATCACCACAGCGAATATCGGCTTCTTTGTCATCCGTTTTGGCTTATTACTAGGGCAATTTGTAACTGCTCAGGTAGGTATAAAGGGTCGTCCAAGCAGAGCCTCATAAATAACTTGGATGACATTTTGCCCCTGTTTACGGGCAGTTGAGATATAACTGCGAATATCACAGAAAGTTTCAGCACCGAGACGAGTAC
>JAUZRW010000065.1 GCA_030950085.1 Anaerolineae bacterium | reverse complement strand
GCGTTGCCAAACCAACTTCTGCGGGATTATATGAACCATCTTCATTCTTAGCAAATACATAACCACCAAATGCTGTGATAATGGGATAGTTATGATAAAAATCACCGGAGCGAAGCAAGAAACCATATTGTGCCTCACCACTGGCTTGCAGTTCTTCACTGATAGTTTGGACTTCTTCCCATGTTGCAGGGGCTTCCGGCACGAGGTCAACATTGCGAATGAGGGCAACATTCTCTAGTGCATATGGCAAACCGTACAATTGCCCATCATAGGTGAACAAATCAAGGGCAGTTGAATTGAAACTATCGGCTAAGTCACCTAATTCAATCGGTGCAACTGCGCCGTTAAGCACAAACTGACCAATCCAGTCATGAGCGCCAATGAGGACATCGGGACCTTCGCCAACGGGACCCGCAACCAATAATTGGTCACGAATATCACCAAAACCGACTTCGACAACCTCTAGTGTAATGCCAAGGTCAGCTTCAACTTGGTCTGCTAAATCCAAAATGACGGGCGCACGGGTGTTATCCGCCCAAACAACAAGGGTAGCTCCTTGTGCCAATGCGCTGCCGAATGTGCCGAGCATTAATGCGGCAACAATCATAAGAATAAAAATTTTACTACGTGACATTTTCTACAACCTCTCTAAAATTTTGCTGTAAACTTTTTCTAGCTACGTCAGTAACACAATGATTATAGTGATTTTTTGGTATCTGTCGAAAGGCAAAAGTAACAAAGATAACATTTACATAGGGCTATACGCCTAAATTTATGGTCATCTTTAAGCTCATTTAACACAGATAACCATTCGCAAATCACTATTTTTGACTGTAACGACCCAATGGAAAATACTTCCATGAAAGCAGTTACATTAATTGCTTAACTATAATAAACGAGCATTAGTTTGAATATAACCCCTAAAATCCCAACAAATTGCCCTATCAAACACGCTCAATTAGCCTTGTTCATCTGATTTTTCGTCAGGGCAAATGTGGCGTAAATATTCCCATGTGTAAATACCTGTGGAATGCCCATCATCCCAAAATGGTTGAATCGCATAATTACCAACCGTCTGAATTTCTGTTATATCATAAGAACGCGCCGGTTTGAGTTCCAGAATATTTTCGGGCGCGTACTGCATCCCCATAAAGCGATGCCCTCCCCGACACTCCACACATGGGCAAGCCTCGCGCAGTTGTGATAAGGGATACTGACAAATTGTGTCGTCGTCCCATATGATTTCAAGAAATAGATTTTCGCTATCTTTTTTATTGAGGTTAATGGCTTTCGGGCGTGCTTTCTGTGTCATTGAGTATACCTTAGCAATTTATCAAAAATCGGTTTCATAATAAAGTAAAAAGCGGCTAACGGGTAGCGTGTTCAATGTACACAAGCAGTACACGACTAAAGTTTGACCCTATGACAGAGCCAACCTGTACTTTCGCACAAGTTAATCATATTCGTTTTACGTTATACTCATATCAGATAGCAAAAATATTGTTGGCGATAAAATGGGCAACGCACTCGAACACCAAAACCGCGAACTGACGATTCTCAATCGGATTGCTGAGGCGCTAAATCGTGAAGTGGATTTGCAACGCGCACTGCATGTAGCGATGGATAACATTGTAGACTTATTCAACCTCAATACAGGTTGGATTTTCTTAATAGAATCAGGCAAAGATGATGAATTTTATACGGCAGCCACTATTGCCCTGCCACCTGCTCTAGCAGAGCATCCACGACGCATGGGCGGTACTTGCTACTGTATTGATAGCTATATAGATGGCGATATGGACGGTGCGGCAAATATCAACGCGATTACCTGCACACGTCTAAAAAATGTCAAAGAAGGTACAAAAGGTTTACGCTATCATGCTAGTATTCCGCTTTATGCCCAAGATAAGCAGCTTGGCATCCTCAATGTTGCCAGCCCAGATTGGCGCGAAATTTCCGAAGATGAGTTGCGCTTACTCCATACTGTAGGTGATTTGTTGAGCATTGCTATTGAACGAGCGCGATTGTTCCGTAGCAGTGCCGAGATTGGCGCGATTAATGAGCGTAATCGACTCGCCCGTGAGATTCATGATACGATTGCACAAGGATTAGCAGCGATTGCCCTCAAGCTAGAAACTGCTGATGTTTTGCTCGAAACAGGTGTCGAAACAGAAAAAGTACAAAAAATTATCCGTGAGACATTGCAATTAACGCGAGAGAATCTTGATGAAGCTCGTCGTTCAGTTCTCGATTTACGTGCCGCCTCACTTGAAGGACGTACCCTTCCCGATGCCTTACAAGAACTTCTCAATTCCGTCAAAGAAAATACAACATTAGAAGTCATCGGCAGTAGCCCACCCCTAGCGATACGAGTTGCATCTGGATTGTATCGCATTGCACAAGAAGCCATCAATAACATCCGTCAACACGCAGAAGCGACGCATATCAATGTTAGCCTGATACTGATGCCGGAACGTATCCGCCTCATTATTGAAGATGATGGCAAAGGTTTTGACCTCGCTAATAATCAAAAAGTGGGGCATTTTGGATTAATTGGATTGAAAGAACGCGCCAAATTGTTGCACGGTAAAATTGACATCATCAGTTGCATCGGGAGTGGCACAGTCATTGAAATTACGCTACCACAGGATATAAATTCATGAGTGAAACGATTCGCATTATTGTAGCTGATGACCATCCAGTTGTACGTGATGGCTTAGTTGCTATCCTCAGTACACAATCCGATTTTGATATTGTTGCCCAAGCCGATAATGGCGATGACCTCATTATGAAAGCACGGCAACATCAACCGAGTGTCATCGTCACCGATTTGGAGATGCCCGGTACAGATGGTGTCGCGGCAATTCGCACATTGCACAAAGAGCATCCACAAATTGCTTTCATCGCCTTCACAGCGTTTGATACAGATGAGCGCATTCTAGGCGCAGTCCAAGCCGGAGCAAAAGGTTATATCCTCAAAGGTGCGCCGCGTGATGACATTTTTAAGGCGATTCGGGTCGTCAGTAAAGGCGACTCTCTGCTAGAACCCACTGTCGCAACTAAACTCCTCCAGCATATGAGTGGCGAATCGAATTCTTCTCAAGGAGGCTTACTAGAGCCGTTAACCGAACGTGAAATGGAAGTTCTACAATTACTAGGAACAGGTAAAACAAACAAAGCAATCGGCGCAGACTTATTCATCACAGAGCGCACAGTCAAATTCTATGTGAGCGCGATTCTCGGCAAACTCAGTGCGAGCAATCGTACTGAGGCTGTTACAATTGCTATCCAACGGGGCATTATTTCACTGCCCTAGTTTTGTTTGAATATTGATAGAGAAACACTACGCCTAGTCTACGCCTTGTGTCAATGGATTGTTAGTCTATCGGTCTCTGTTACAATAGCGCCCTTGATGTCTATAAAACTGTAACGGAGCGCCCTAATGAAACTTCGTCTAACTACTTTTACAATCTTCATGTTGGCAGTTATCACAGCATGTAATGGCGGCTTACCCCCAACCGAAATCTTGATTGAAGTCACTCGTGTTGTCACTGTTATCGTCACCCCCGATGATAGTCAATCGGGACCTGTTCCGCTTGAGCCATCAGAAACACCCGAAGCGACTGCTGAAATAGCAGAAGTAACTCCTGAAGCAACACTTGACTTGACACCTTCTGTCACGCCGACCCCCGACCCCTTCCCTTCGCCAGTAACGGGGCAAATTTTTGTCGCCGAACAGGTATTCCAGCGTGGGCGTATGTTTTGGTTACGTCCCATTGACCAGATTTGGGTACTAACAAGCAACGCAGAAGGGGAGCAAATTTGGCAGATTTACGAAGATAATTTTGAAGAAGGAATGCCCGAATCTAATCCTGATTTCGCACCAACGGAACCCGGTTTGATACAACCTGTACGTGGATTCGGCTTTCTGTGGCGTGAAAATCCTGAACTTCGTGAACAATTAGGCTGGGCAATTGCCGAAGAGGTTGGATACCTAGCCAATTACGAGTATCATTATGGTGGAACATTAGACGAAAACAATAATTTCACGCAGGGTTCAGGCTACCATATTGTCGAAGCCTTATCGCGTGAAGTCTATCGTTTCAATGAAGGTACATGGAATTGGGAAATCGTGGAAGTTGAGGAATGAACAATTTACGTCAATGGAAACTGACACACACATCACCATTTAGCTTATATCTCGCGGCTGACCAACGCCTCAGCCAGACCGATTATACAGATGATCAGGTCTGGGAGGTTTTAGTGGGGACGATGGATAGTCCAGCACTCGCCCTCCACACAAAATATGGCGGACGGGTGGGTCTTGCCAGCCTTGTGCCTCTTTGGACACACAATGGACGGGTGATTTATCAAGCGCAGACCTATCATCAAGCGCCGATAATCGCGGCTTTTGCGCCAGCTTATATTGCAACCGAAGCGAAGTTACTGCCAACACTTGCCCTCAAAGCAGAGCATATCGCCCTTCATTCCAAAGTCATAGGCGGCATGTATACCCTGACGAATAGTGGCGATAAAGCCATCAAAATCCGATGTGACTTATTTGGGCATGTTGGGGTACGCGGCAAAGAAGAGAAACTGGCTATTATCACGATGGCGCGAGGTGGACACGCACTCGCTATGGGAACGTTACCTAATCTTGCCCCTGTTGTGATGATGGAAAATGGAGAAGCGAGCCAAATCAGTAGCAAATCCGCTAGTCCGAAAATTGGTGTCGATATCACGATTCCAGCAGATGACACACTAAGGCTACGTTTTGTCCATGCCGGCTATACTGAGATTCGCCAATCACTCATTCATGCCCGACGCTGGTTAGAAGCCGATTGGCAACCCTTTTTGGATAGCATTAATGCTGCCGAAGTCGCTATTCCGATGGTACAAACGGGAGATTTAGATTGGGATTTAGTATTAGCCTCATCTTATAATCGTGTTGTACAAGCTGTATTGCGACCAGCAGGGATTTTTCCGCGTGAGACATTTGTGGCAGGGCGTATTACTGACTATGGTTTCTCGCGGCGTGGTGACGGCAGCGACCATCCGCGCATGTGGGAAGGTCAAGCGCCTGATTTGGCATATTTACTGACACCCATTATCGCAAGCATCGACCCCATGGCAGCAGAAGGCATTATCCGCAATTATGTCGCCATGCAAAAAGATGATGGTTTTATTGATCTCAAACCGGGTGCGGCAAGCCAAAAACAAGATTTACTCGCTACGCCGATTCTGGCTCAAGCAGCTTGGGATGTGTATTTGCAAACTGAAAATGTAGAATTTCTGGAATTTGTTTTCCCAGCATTACAAGGCTTCTTCGATTACTGGTTGACACAAGATGCGGATAAAGATGGCTTCCCTGAATGGCAACATGAACGCCAAACTCGTTACGTTGCGTTCCCCAAATTTGGGCGTGGACGTGAGTGGTCACAGGGCGCAGACATCAGCACAACTGAGAGTCCGGATTTACTAGCCTATCTCATTTCTGAAGCAAATGCCCTTAAGCAAATGGCAGCTATTTTGGGCGATAAACGTGCCGCAAAAAAATTGGATACACATATCAAAAATCTAAGCAAGGCACTTGATTCGCTCTGGGCAGGAGACCATTACGCCCATCGTGACCGCGACACAGACATCACCACAAGCGGTATGCTCTTAATTGAAGACGGTGCTGGAGACATCGAACACATCATCAAACGACCTCTCGCCTCCCCTAATCGCGTCATTGTGACCATTACAGGCGGTGTCAGCCATACGCCAAATGTGACAGTCACTGTGAAGGGCTTAGATATTGATGGCAATGAAATCACAGAAACAGCAAGCGCCGACCAACTATTATGGCAAAATAGACACGGCATCTATACCACGCAAAAGGTTTTCTCACGGGTAGAAAGTTTACGCTGTGAAGGATTAGCACGAGTCTATCGGGTGACGGCTGGCACAATGGACACGACAGATATCGACCTTAATGCACTCTTGCCGTTGATTGCTAGTATTGTACCCAAAGCAAAGGCGAAAAAACTCATTAAGTTGGCACTCGATAAGAAACATTTCTTGCGCCCCAACGGTATTACTATGACAGATGCAGCACGTAGCATATTTGACCCTAGCAATGTCGATGGCGCAGGCGGTGTGTGGTTTTACTGGCAAACCTTAATGGGAGAAGCATTAATTGACGCAGATGAAGGGCGCAAAGTCGCTGATATTACGAAGGCAAGTCTCAAATTTTTGCAAGATATCTTGTCACAAGAACACGATTTCGCACAATTCTACAATAGCGATATAGCAATCGGACTCGGTGAAAAAGGACACATTTCAGGTATTGCCCCGTTACGATTGTTGCATAAGCTATTCGGTATCCGCATCATCGGCAACCGCAAAGTATGGCTGGATAAAGAATTTGCGTGGGGACGGGCGCTGACAATTCGTCAACATGGGGTTTATGTACGGCGCACAACCAAACAAATTAAGGTAGAATTTCCATCTGGTCACACAGTTGAAATTGACGCAAAACTCAGTGACCATATGACTGTAGAAGACCCGAATCCTGCTGAGATAGTCACATTCAACAAAATTGAACTATCGGAACAAGTGCAAGAATCAATCCCTGCACCCAATCTATCTGCTACGACAGCTTCAACAGGTCGGGTTATTATCGAAGTTGATTTGGAAGACTGAATGGCTGAAACCGTTGCCAATAGCGCCTCTGCATATGAATTTCTCGTGCGTACTACCAACAATGCTTTGTTGATTGCGGATACATCCTTGCAAATCACGCATGTCAATCCGGCAGCCGCAGCGATGTTAGGAGTCACACCGGAACAAGTCGTCGGTAAAACGCCAAAACAGGTTTTTAGCAAAAATCATGCCCTCATCAATCTTTTCATTCGTGACGGCGAACAAAAATTAGATGTTCGCCTACCCCGTCAACGTTTAGCACAAGGCATTGCAGAAACACTCGATACAGGCGAACGGGTTATTTTGCTGCAAGATGTCACAGAAACTCGTGATATTGAAAATCGCCGTGCTATGTTGAGTAAGGCTATCGCCCATGATTTGCGTAATCCTATTTCCGCAATTGGTGGCTTTGCAGACCTTGTCACGCGCTTTGGCGACCTCAACGACCTCCAAACAAGATACCTGTTACGTATTAAGCAAACAACGACGAAATTACACGACATGGTGAAGTCGCTGGTTGACTTAGCATGGATTGAAGCCGGAATGCCGCTTGCACATGTGCCGATTCGCCTTGATGAATTGATACAGAAAGCGGTCAAAGAATTAAGTATTACGGCACAGAAAAACAGAGTCGGCATTGCCGTATCACTACAAAAACCACTTCCTATTGTGATGGGAGACCCAGTACGCTTGCAATTAGTGGTCTTTAATATCTTACAAAATGCGATTATCTACTCTGCGCCAGAAAGTAATGTTGCGATTCATGGTTGGGGAGACGAAAACGAGATTTATTGCAGTATTGCTGATAGAGGATTTGGCATTATTGATACGGAACTTGAACTCGTATTTGACCGTATGTATCGTTCGCGTGATGAGCGTGTCACCGATATTCATGGTGGCGGCATTGGACTAACAGTGGCGAAAACTATCCTCAAGCGGCATGGTGGCGATTTATGGGCAAGCAGCAACATTGATGAAGGGAGTACCTTTACCTTTGTCTTACCTGCAGTGGAGCTATAATCGTGCAGAAAATCAAGATTCGTTTACCGGCTACCTTAACAGATTTTAGTCCCGGTCTTCGGAGTCTTGGACTCGCCATCAGCCTCTATACCCATGTCGAGATGATTCCGCGTGATGATGACCAACTTATCGTCGAGACCGAAGGCAAAGGGGCAGGTTATTATGCACTCGGTTTGAGGCATCCGGTTGTACTAGGCATGATTCGAGTTTTTCAACGATTAGAGCGTACTTTACTCGGAATCACGGTACGAGTTCAAAATACAATTCCACTCAATAGTGGTCTTGGAGCAGAAGACGCATTTATGGTTGCCGGAATTGTTGGAGCGAGTAACTTGCTCGGCGGTGTTCTTTCTCGTGACACACTGATTGATATGGTCGCCCAAAATAGCCCACGACCTGATGCTGCGATTGCTTCTATCTTAGGCGGCTTAACTGCTGTAGCACGTCTAACTGATGGTGTCATTTACCGCAGTTTACCGCTTGAGTCGTTCAAAATCATTCTAGCGATTCCTAAACAAGCTAATTACCAGCAACCGCCCTTGCCAAAAGGTGTCTCTATCGGGGCGGCTTTGTACGATACACAGCGTATTCCCATCGTTTTAGAAGCATTGCGCGAAGGTAATCTTGCTTTGTTAGCACAAGTGCTTGATGATAAATTGATAGCCGAAGCGATTCAGGAACGTATCAGTGGCTATGCACATGTAGTAGAAATGGCACGATTAGCAGGAGCATTCGCTGTTACAACAAGTGGTGGTGGACCCGCAATGATTTTTCTGGCAGAAAATCAGCATGACGATATTGCCGAAGTCATAGAAACAGCCTTTGCCAATATTGACACACCAGCGACTGTCCATGTGTTACCATTAGATACACAAGGTATTGTTATTAGTATGATGCAAACTCAAGCATGAAACATTTGATTATTGTGCTACTCTGGCTCACGGCTTGTACTTCTCAACTCCCCAACCCTGCGAATGTCACATCCGTTACGGCTGTCCCAACAGTCGATATGACTAATCCGCTTGTTCTCTGCCAAACAGCACAATTACGTCTCCGCGATTGGGGGCAGTCAATTACAGCATTGCAAATTCTCATAGACAGAAACCTAACCTGTACGAGTGATACCTCGCTTGAAACACAACTCTATACAGCCTATCTGGGTTATGGCACTCAACTAGAGCGTGATGGTTATCGTGACGCAGCGCAAGATTTATATGAAGCAGCACTCCAACTGAATCCCGATGGACTAGAAGCACAAGAAAGACTGATACGGATGCGTGGTTACTTCGCCCCAACAGTGATTCCCCCTGCTAACTGCGACACTGATACAGTCGATGAAATCTCTGCCGAATTACCGAATTACAATCCGCAAAAGAGCGATTTTGTCACGTTAGAAGATACAGGTTTTGTATTAAACGGCGAATCTTACCCCGTATATGGTGTGAATTACTTCCCGCGTGATACGCCTTTTCATTATTTTCTGACAGAGACTGACCTTGAGGCGGTTGAAACAGAAATGTCCCTCATGCAAGAATCGGGCATCAATACATTACGAATCTTCCTCTACAACACTGATTTGTTCATTTGCCCAGATACGAACGCTATTCCGATTACTGAGAACGTAGCGCGTCTTGATGGTGTCATTCGGCTGGCTGCGGAACACAATTTACGCTTGATTGTCGTACTCAATAATGACCCCGATTTGCTTTATCATCCTTTGTATAGCAATCCTGATTCCGTGCAAATGCAAACCCGTTTCATTATCGAACGCTATCATAATGAAGCGACGATTCTAGCATGGGATATCCGTGATAGAGGGGATGCTGATTACCGCGATGATAACTTCACACGCGAACAGGTACTCACATGGGTCACAGAAACCGCGATTTTCATCCGCGAGATAGACCCGAATCATCTTGTGACGGCGGGTTGGTGGAACAATGCTCTCGATACTGCGCCTTTAGTCGATTTTGTGAGTTTTCAATTTTATGGCGAATACGCCGATTTTCGGCAAGAGATTGCTAATTTACGTGCCTCTGCTGGGAAGCCGATTCTGCTATCAGCAATCGGCTATAGTACATTTGCACTGGATGAAATTGCACAACGTAACTTGCTCTTCCAAGCCTTTGAAGAAGTAGCGCAAAATGACTTGTTAGGCTGGATAGTGTACATGGCATTCGATTATCCACGCACTCTCACCTGTATCGAGCCAGATTGCCCCGGTTCAGGGCAAGCTATTGACCACTACGGCATCTGGAATACAAGCTATTTTCGCAAGTTTGCGGTAGACGCGGTGGAAATTATGACCGGAGTACAAGAATGAAGCGTATTTTTCGACTGACTCTGTTTGCCATTAAATTTACACACTATCCGAAGGTGATGGCTTAATAAAGGCAAATAGAAGTTCGACAATACGCCGTATATAGCGTAAATCGTCTTTATCTAGCAGAAAGAGCGTCGTCCATGAGAGGTCAGATTTACGAGTGAAACGGACGATTAATGCCAGTGAGTAAACCGAGTACGATATGCTTGAAGCCACTGCTGCTCCAAGAATATCATAAGGGGGAATGAGGATAAAATTCAGGATGATATTTGATACCGTTGCTGCTACAGCATACGGCACAATGCTACCAGCCTCCTTGCGCCCAAAAGCATCAATCGTCAGTATCTGCGCGACACCAATCATCAGTAAACCCGGTGCCAACCCAAGGAGTGCGACATATGCTTCACGAAATTCCTGCCCAAATAGGAAATTGATAAGCCACTGCCCAAAAATAATCAAGGTTGATGTCAATATTAGACTAAGCCAGAAAGTGTATTTAATGGTGAGTGCCGTTAAAGCGTTGCTGCGTTCATCACGTGCATCCCACGAGGCAATTCGCGCAACTAGGACAAAGCCCACCATACCTGTTAATGACCAGATACGTTCACCTATCGTCACGGCAATCGAATAAACACCAACCGATGCAGTTCCATTACCAATCCAGCCAATCAGCAAAATATCTAGGCGTAGCAGCAAAATCATGACAATCACATTGGCAAATATACGCGAACCATATGACAAAAGTTCATGCCAAATACGTGGCTTATACGAAGGGATTAGCTTGTGCCAGTTACCAAGATTTCTTCTAATAAGAAAAAGAGCAACGATATTCGCTACTGTATGCCCGACAACCACAGTAAGCAGTGACCCCATAATAGTCAGTTTGCTAACAAGCAACAAACCAAGCAATAGTATACCTGTCACGATAGGCTGAGAGATGTCAGTAAGCCCCACAGCCCGAAAATCTTGCATCCCTCTGAGAACACCGCGCATATTCTGAAAGCTGAGGGTCAAGGGTAAGGCAAACATCCCCAGTACCAATAGACGCATAGGAATCAAGTTCAAAACTTCAATATCCAGCAAGCGCAACAATAACAATCCAACGAAAAGACCCACACTGCCCAAAACCAATAATAAAAGCAGATGAGATGAAACAATGCTATCCATCTCAGTATCCCGATGCGAGACAAAATATGTGACAGACATAGACAAACCAAAATTAAAAAGGGCTGCCAACAGCGTAGGCAACAATAATATCAGTTCATACGTCCCTTTGCCTGTGTCGCCCAATTCCCGTGCTAGTATGACAGAAATGCCCAGTCCGAAAATAAACATGACGATGTAGCGCATGAACATAATGAGTGTATTGAGAGTGAAGCCCTTAAGGTCTAAGGTCTGCTTCATCGTAATTCCTCATAGAGCGTTTCCAATTGTTGAGCGATTGCTTCTTCGCTAAATCGTGCGATACAACGCGCCCGAATATCTTGTGCGTCGTATTGAGAATGTTGCACATACATAGTGAGCATGGCTTGAGCTAAGGACTCAACATCACCAGACGGAACAAGTAATCCGTCGCTATCGTCAATAAAGTATTCTGGACCCCCTGAACGAGTAGCGATAACCGGTTTACCACAAGCCATAGCCTCAATTAGCGTGACACCAAACGTTTCGATAGTGCTTGATGAAACCACAACATGCGATTCTTGCATCATACGAATAACAGCTTCTCGTGGCAATTGACCGAAAAATGTCACCTGTGAACCGAGTGCTAACTGAGAACACAAACGCTCATACTGTTTCCGCATCTGTCCATCGCCTACAATATGCAATTGTGCGTCTTTCCCTTTGAGAGCTTGTGCAAATGCCTGTAATAATAGATTCTGCGCTTTATTGTGGTCAAGTCTTCCAAAAATGCTAATAATAAATGGTACTGGAGGTGGCAGTGTACTAGGAGGAACGAAGAGATTAGTATCGACGACATTGCCGATAATGTCAACATTGATGTGTGGGTTATACACTTGCAAAGCTCTAACCAGTGATTCGCCAACAGCCAATACTTTATCGACATGCGACAGGGTATAACGAATAAATGGTTGATGTCCGAGTTGATAGCCACTTGTCAAAAACAGAGAACTATGTTCGGTCACTAAGCTGGCAATCTTTCGCCTTTGCCCGATATATGCCGCCAAATACCCACCATAGAGAATACTGTGTCCATGCAAAATATCAGGAACACCATGATTGACACAATATTCATCAAATAGTCTCAAAAATAAATTACCACGTAATTGAGGCATCACAGACGGCAACCACCCCCACCAAGGCATTCGATACGTCATAATACCCTCATCGTTGCTTATCGAAATATCCGTGCTGCGTTTATGCCAGTTAGCGATAAATTCACGCAAGCCATTAAATGTGCGGAAACGTGATGGCGGTACCAACATCCCCACCTGATGCCCGTGATGGTGCAATGCAAGAGCTTGGTCACGAAAAAAACTCCCACGTATCGGATTCTGTGAACTTGTATACCACGATGGAACAATCAATATATGCAAGGTCGATTCCCTGATTTAATTACTATACCAATGGGTTAAATCACGATTAAGCATATCACCTAATTCGTCTATCTGTGGACGAAAATGGATCTGAAGCATTGTATGGGTCTCCGGCTTCATGGGTGGGCGCGTCTCTTCCTGTATATTCCATGCACGAAATCGACGGTACAAGGGACGCGCAAGAGGTCGTACCTTAATGGCTATATTAAATATCCATTTTGGCGGTTGGTAGAGCAGCATTTGCAATAGTTTATTTCGATATGTTTTGCTACGATTGTGTTGTGTTAAGTCCAAAACAACATTATTATCAAGCTCTAAGAAATGAAACGTTCTGCTTATTGTGCCTTCAGTATCGGCTTTAAAATCATCATAAATGGTAACTGCTCAGGTAGGTATAAAGGGTCGTCCAAG
>JAUZRW010000064.1 GCA_030950085.1 Anaerolineae bacterium | reverse complement strand
CCAGCCTCAGTATCCCCACCCTAGCCCTCCCCATTGCGATGGGGAGGGAATCAAAGGGAGGGGAAACTCCGTTAGAGACGAATGTATAGGCACTTCGGGATGCTTCTCCAGTCCCGAACACTGCGGTGAGTGATTAAACAGTCTGAGGGTCTAGGACAGTGTTGCTCACACGAAACCGTCTCATAACTTTGGCGAGGAGACCGTTACCACCGACGGTAAGAAGGTGAGAAGGTTTGAGGTGTACCAGTGGTAACACAAAACACCTCCCCTTCGGGGTCAATTATAAACTGAGTTTGTAGGGACTGCCTTCTGGCTGTCCGCCGTCAAAAATACAAAATCGTGGTTCACTGAATTTAGTCACCATCGCAAAAAGCCTCAATTTGGTAACGCCGACATTCGCTTTCAACTGGATCGCGTACTGACCGATTTTCGATTGCCCAAGCGATAGTTTCATCTAATGTGAAAGGGGTACTACGCCACAAGCCGGGAGTATCAGCTTCAATAATTGTCAAGATAGCCGTATCATCTAGCGTAAATATGGCATCTCGCACAGCCGATATTTCAGGAATGGTGTGTAATATCGTACCTGTATTAACATCCCAAATAATGACGTTCTGGTCGCTCGAACCTGTCACCATCCTCTGTCCATCACTAGAAAAACGAATACTGCGTATGTCGTTCTCATGCCCCAAAAAACGGGCATCGCTTGTTGCCATCAGTGGGTCGAAGATTACAATGGCAATAGCATCATTGATAAGCGCATTCTCTTCGCCTTCAAATTCTTCTTCGTCCTCTTCATCTTCTTGCTCTCTTGGTATAGTCATCGCCACGGCTGCTGACAGACTATCTGGCATAAAAGTAATCACCGTTGGGTCGTCCACTTCCGTGCTATAGACTACATCGCCTGTTTCGATATCCAACCATAAGAGTGTATACACCAATGATGGAGGAGTTTGACCTTGTGGGGGATGTGGCTGTGCTTCCGGTAGGCGGCTGGTGAGAATGATTACCGTACTGCCATCGGAACTAACAGCCATATCAGTAATTTCATCCACAATTGCATTGTTCAAGATTCGTGGACTATCACTGCCGATGTTCCATACATAAAGTATATTATCTTGTTCAACAATAAGCTGTGACGGATTCTCATTCAAGCGACTTTCAGGGATAAACACGGCATCCATTGACGGTTCACGTCGCTCTCTTGGACTACAAAAGAAACAACTTAAGTCTTGATTCCCTTCCATATCCCATAACTTTAACCCTGCATTTGTTATGCCCATAATATATGTACCATCGGGACTGATACTCAGTTCAATGCGAGAGCGAGATTCACGAATATTCTCCGCAAAACGGCTCACGCGCTCTCCTGAAACAACATCCCACAAAATAAGTGAACTGCCTCTTTGCATAGGACGATTCGGATGCTGACTCAAGAGGCGTGTTGTCTGGTTATCTTGGAAAAGGACAGCGCTTGTTGCAGAACCTTCTCCTTCATAGCTTGTAATTAAGCCTTCAGTTTGTGGTATGACAGCATAAACACGCAGAATCCCTTGGCTCGTGCCAAAAAGGGCAGTTTCATCATCGGGTGACATCGCTAGACTCACTGTCGCATCATTTCCGATTAGTAAGTCACTAATGAGGTAATTGTCATCTGCTTCCCAGATAGATAGAAAGGCATCCCGCGACATCATCAGCAATAAACTACCATCTGAATTAAAATCTATACGATGCGATAGCGTGGTTGCAGCGCGAGCAACACCAATTCTCACACCGGTCTCAACTTCCCACAAAATCACGTCTGTACCCCCTGTATTCGTAGCAACCGTCAAGCTATCAGGGTTAATCTGCATATCGACACTCAGATGGCGAATGGACTCGTGGGGAATATTGAACTGAGACCTCATATTATCATTTTCAATATCCCAAACAATATGTGTGCCATCGCTATACAAAGACACGATATAACGTCCATCGGGTGTGATACGCGCTAGTAGTAGGTTGTCACGTTGTTCTGGTATTCGGCGGATGACGCGAGACTCTTCTGCATCAATCAGTACCATTTGACCCGGACGTTGTTGCTCAGGGCGTTCAGGGCTAACATTTGCGCCAGACGAAACGAGCAACGTACTCCCATTGTCAGTCAGGGATAATGTGAGATAGCCCGGACGTAAGCCTTCTAATATCACGCCTGCTTGACCATTTGCCCAATCCCAGAAAATAACTGTCCCATCACCTGAGGCAGATACAGGGCGATAAGGTTCATCTGCTGTTGGAGGTAAAAATACAATATCCGTTAGTTCAGTGTTATGTCCGCGCAGTGACATCAACACTTCCCGACCCTCAATATCCCATACGAGAATGGCAAATGTTTCGCGGTTTGGCGGTCTGTCGCCGCGTGGGGGAGCGCCATTGGGTGGCGGCTGCTGAAATCCCCAATAATCTGCTTGATTGCGACCAGCAGCGAGCAGGGCATACTTGCCATCGGGCGAAATAGCAATATGCTCGATGGAGCGCTGTAAGACCTGCTCTTCGTAGATTAGACCGGGCGCATGAGCGACCTGTAATAATGTTGAAATCGCAAGGTCTGGCGGTTCATTTGACACATCGTCTTCTGTGTCTACAGCTTGCATCGCAAATGCAAGTGCCGTATCCATCTCGCCTTGTAATAATGCTTCTTGGGCAACAGCGGCTAGAGCCAATCGACGGGCTTCATCTGCTTGCCGAGCCGCCTCATCTGCATTTTCTTGGGCAATAGCCACTTGTGTCGAAACATCATCAGCCGCTTCGTTCGCCCGACCTTCCGCAGTCAGAGCTACCGCCGCATTTTCTTGAGCGATTGCCGCCTGCGTCGAAACATCATCAGCCGCTTCGTTTGCCCGACCTTCCGCAGTCAGAGCCACCGCCGCATTATGCTCACTGGTTGATTGTGCCGTTCGAGCATTACTGGTCTGGCGCAAAGCGAATCCTGTCAGAATAAAGGCAATGGCAGCCGCGCTCGCCAATACAAAAACAAGATAGCGCAACCGTCGGCGTGATTTTTCTTCTAATTGTGTTTCATGTTGTTGTCGTTTGGATTCGACTGCATCGGCATGTTCCATTTCGTTGATACTCGCACGCAGATAACGGTCTTCAAGGTCATTCAGACTAATTCGTGTGGTTTTCGACCAAGTGATAAGTTGCGTTAAATGTGACCCACGCAGTAGATAACTGGTATCGTGGTCAGCTTGTTGCCATTCTAACGCTGCGTGATAGATTGCCCGTTGTTGCCGAATATCATTGCGGTTGGCATCCAACCATTGCCGTAATTGTTGCCATTCGCGGATGAGAGCTTCGTGGGCAACTTCGACAGTTGGCTCACGGGTTTCTTCATCATTATTAAAGGTGAGGAGTCGATATTTACCGAATGTATCCAGCACCGATTGTAACATTCGATTATTATTATCGACTACCGACAGCAACTCAGAGCGTTTCGCACGGCGGCGCGTATCTTCTGTTCCTTCGCCGAGTGTGACCAAGCGCAAAAATATCTGTCGCGCAGCACGTTGTTCAGGTGGTGATAAAGTTGAGTAGATTTCATCAGCACGATGCGCCAAGGCACCAGCCACACCGCCAATTGCTTGATATGCCTCCAATGTTAAAGCACTTTTATCGTTATGCTCAAACATTTCTGTCAAAGCATATTGCAGTAAGGGGAGGGCAGCGAGTTCTTCACGGACATCAGCGACCATCGCTGCCGTGAGTTCCGGCTGCACCGTTAGCCCAACTAATTCAGCAGGTTTGGCAATCACATTGTTCAATTCCATAGAATTTAAGGGAAGTACAACCTCAGTCCGCGCTTGTATCAGACTGCCAAATCCTTCATATAACATGGGGCGGTCATAAAAATCTGCCCTCAACAGAATCAAAACCCGTAAATTATCCGATTTCAAACCTTCATAAATGAGTTCAAGAAATTGTCGTCGCTCTTCATGGCTAGGGGTTTGTGTGAATAATTCCTCGAAGTGGTCAATGACCAATAATAATGTGTCATCTGGAGAATACAAAATTTCTGGTAACGTTTTCCTGAGTGCATCTGAAGTGTCCCACAAGTAACTTTCTAAATCATCATTCTGTTTTGTCGCAACCGAGCGTAAAGCGGCTGTTAATTGTTTGATAGGCTCTGCACCCGGCATCATATCGGCAATAAACCAATTCTCAGACCCTTGGATATAGCCGTCTCTTAGGGCGGGTAATAAACCAGCATACACGGTACTAGATTTTCCGCTTCCACTGGGACCGACAAGTGCAAGAAAATTAGCCCCTACAACATCTTCTTCCATGCGGTCAATTAAACGCCTGACCAACAAATCGCGCCCAAAAAAGGTGTTGGCATCCGCTTCTGCAAAAGCCCGTAACCCTTTATAGGGATTTGATACATCGGTAGGTATAAAATGGGTTTCTATATCGTGTTGTAAAGCCTCTCGGAAAGCTAAGGCAAATGCTCCGGCAGTCGGGTAACGGTCTTCAGGGTCTTTCGCTGTCGCACGATGCAAAACAACGTTGATAGCATCGGATTGAGTGGGGATATCGGGAACGGGTTCATTAAGATGAAAATCCAAGATATTTTGAAATGAAGAGGGTGGGGTCACATCGACATAGGCATAACGCCCTGTCAGCATTTCATACATCACAAAACCGAGACTATAGATATCAGAGCGAGGGTCTGCATCTTTCCGCATAATGACTTCTGGTGAGACATAAGCGGGTGAACCCACAAAGCGGTTTTCGTCTTTTTCATCTTCAAGATTTTTTGCCAATCCAAAATCGCCTAGATAAGCGTTATCCTCACTATCTAGCATAATATTAGCTGGTTTAATATCTCGGTGAATGATATTTTTATGATGCGCTGCGTCTAAAGCACTTGCTATTTGGTCAAGGATACGCGCTGTATCTTCAAGTGATAATGGTCCCTCGTTCAAGATTTTATGCGATAAACTGCCGCCCGCATAATAACGCATAATGATATATGCGCCGTTGGGTTCGCGCCAATAATCGAATAATGGCACGACATAAGGATGTTCCAATCGGGCAATCAGATGCGCTTCGGAATCGAAGTTACGAATGAACTTCGGATTATTGGCATGGTCAGGCAAAATAACCTTAATCGCCACCTCGCGGTCAACACTAGCTTGATGAGCGCGATAAACAGCCCCAAATCCACCCGAACCAATCAACTGGACGAGTTTATAGCCCTTAATTTCTTTCTGCAATAAGTCACGCATAATGATAATTTTTCCACATAACAGACTTTCAACTGCATTATGGCACATTTTCGCATGTTGAACGACACATTATGTAAGCAAAGTGCAAAATCTTCTGGATTGTCGTCTATAATAGTCTTCAACAAGCATTTGACGCGGTTTCAGCAATTTATCACTTTTCAAAAAAAGCATAACGCAGAGAAACGGAGAATCAGAGGCGCAGAGGTGTTTTTGAATTTGAGTTTCTGTGGTTCAAATTGTCCTGACTTTATGGGTAAATGAGTAAGGGTAGGCGTGCCTCGTCCAATACACAAGATAAAATTAGTCAAGTAAGCATTTCATCAAAAGAAATTATCATGATTAATAAACGCGATTATGTATTGTCTGCATTCTTATTTAGCGTGGCGCTGCTGCTGCGCTTATATTGGGTACAGACAACAGGTTTCAATGGGCTGTATGGTCAAGATGCCTATGCGTATTTTGATTTCGCCATCGAATTACAACAAGCACTACTAGAATGGCGTTTACCGACAGCATTCTTCTGGCCTTTAGGGTATCCATCTTTATTAGCGACACTGTTTAGCTTCTTTGGAGCAAGTGCGGCGGTAGGGCAGGTCATCAACCTTGTGCTGGGGTCGATGTTAGCGGTGCTTGTTTATATTTTAACGCGACAATTGGGGTGTCAAAGGTTCGGTGCATTGGTGGCTAGCTTAGTAATGGCAGTATGTGGACAAGCCATTCAATCAAGCATTGTATTGATGGCTGATACCCCTGCGCTGTTCTGGGCAATGTTGAGTGCAGTTTTGCTAATTAGCTATACAAGTGCGAGTTCAGATTCGACACAAAATCATATCGCAAATAATACTCATGATAAGTTTTTATCTAAATTACCCTCTGTGAGATGGTTGATACTATCAGCGTTGATGTTGACCTTTGCCGGGGTAACACGCTGGCTCTATTTTTCACTTGCGCCTATTTGGACAATAATTGTTCTCCGGCATTGGCGCTGGAAAATTCGTTGGTGGGATAGTATCCGTACAATCGGAGTCGTGCTACTGATTCTCTTGTCACAATTAGCCTATAATCAAACGACACCTTTCCCAACCTTTAATCATGCGTGGGTTGTCGGATGGTCGCCTTTCAATTTGTTCCAACAATCATTTGTTAATGCCGATGGGCAATTTCACTATACCTATCCCAATATCCTATTTTACGCCGCGCCATGGCTTAACTCATACTATGCCTCACCTGTATTTATTGTTTTTGTTCTCGCTGGGTTATGGGCATTATGGCGTAAAAGAGACCCTAAATTATTGTTTTTAGGCGGCTGGTTACTTGTGCCGTATCTATTTTTAAGCGGTATTCCCTACCAAAATATTCGCTTCCCACTGATTGTATTTCCGCCTGTGGCTATATTGGTCGGTATCGGAATCCATTGGCTCATGGGAACTGTGGCGCGGATAGGTCTATGGCGATGGGTAGTGTTTATCGGGTGTATTCTGTTATCTGTTTTCGGATTCAGCCAGACGCTTAAAACAAGCGAGACCATTATCAGCACATTTATTGCCAATCAACAGCGCGACAAAGAAATTGCAACATGGGTCAATGAACAATTACCGACTGATGCCACGCTTTACACGTTTGGAATCACTCTCATACTACAACATGAAACACCCTTCACAATCTATGACCTTTACTTTGAAACACCAGAGTCGCTCAATGCAAAATGGATAGAAGAGCAAACAGATTATGTCTTGGTGAATGGTTGGGTGATTAATAATCAGTGGGAAGGGCGTGAACCTTATATTGCCTTCTATTGGATATCAGATGAACGTGGATTGCTTAATATTGGGCGCTATGGCAACTACACATTATTCCAAGTTCAGAACTGATGTATAGCAAAACTTAAAAAAGGGGTCATGCTTTTTCCTTGAACGATCATCACTTGCCCTACTTTAAGCCCTTAAGTGACTAAAGGTCTCATTATGTCAGTTAAATTGACATATCATTTACTAATATCCTTGACTTGCCTCATGCTCTTTTTTGCCCAAACAAAATATCATTTAGGCAGTAGATGGCAGTCATTTGTGAGGACATTGCAGTTTGTGACAAGTTATACTCAGATTGTTATTTTTGGAAGCTATCAACAGGGGTATGACAAACAATGAGTATTTGTAACTGCTCAGGGGTATTGTAACGGAATTTGCGAAAAGACGATATAATCTTGATATGAGAAAAATGCGCGAACAATTACGCCAATTAGATAAAGAAAGTTTGATAGATATCATCCTCGAATTACGTGAGCAGATGTCGCAAATGGCAGTTCGCATACAAAACTTAGAAGAGCAATTGGCAAGAAACAGTCAAAACAGTAGTAAGCCGCCGAGTAGTGATGGTTTGAAGAAGAAACCCGCGCCAAAAAGTCTACGTGAAAAAGGGAAGCGCAAGACGGGTGGACAAAAGGGACACAAAGGTGAAACACTCAAAATGGTGAGTGAACCCCATCATATAGAAGTGTATCATGTGAGAACTTGTAGCAACTGTCAAGCAGATTTAAGTCAAGTTGAAGTCACAGAAATTGAGAAGCGGCAGGTCTTTGATGTGCCACCAATTGAGATAGAAGTGACTGAACATCAAGCCGAGATTAAATGCTGTTCGACCTGCGGAAAACGGGTCAAAGCAGACTTTCCAGAAGGCGTAAATGCTGCGGTACAATATGGAAATCGTCTGAAAGCACAAGCGCTTTACTTGAATACCTATCAACTCATACCCTTGGCACGGATATGTGAACTATTTGGCGATTTTTATGCTCACAGTCCAAGTGAAAGTCTGATTTTGAATGGTAATCGTGCCTTAGCAGAAGCAATAGAGCCAACATTAGAGGCAATCCAAGCCCAAATCAAACAAGCCGATACGGTACATTGTGATGAAAGCGGGATGCGTGTTGAAGGCAAGGTGAATTGGCTGCATGTACTGGCAGCCGTTCATCGCAAACGAGGACAAGAAGCAATGCGAGACATCGGGCTACTTGGCGACTTACAAGGTCATGCTATTCATGATGGCTGGGCCTCTTACTTCAAATTCGAGAACTGTCTCCATGCTCTGTGTAATGCCCATCATTTGCGCGAACTGCGCTTTATCTTTGAGCAATATCAGCAAACTTGGGCAAGTGATATGTTTGGTCTCCTGCTTGACATCAAAAAAGACATCGAAGCGATAAGTTCAGAGCAGACGAGCCTCGAGCCTGAGCGATTGATTGCTCTACTATGAAGAGCAATATGATCAACTCTTGCGAGAAGGATTTGAAGCTAATCCGCTACCTGAACAGCCGCCGCCCCAAAAACGGGGTCGCACGAAACAATCTAAAGCAAAGAATTTGCTGGATCGCTTACAAA
>JAUZRW010000063.1 GCA_030950085.1 Anaerolineae bacterium | reverse complement strand
TTATCCCTGCCCCGATGTTCATAGCCAGCATAGGGGTTTTTGATGGCACGACAAGCAGTCCATATCACAAAAAAATCCACGCCAAAACAGAAAAAGCGCCCAACTGTACCTTTCCGTTGGCTACGCCGCCTGACACCGTTGCTCACGATGCTCATGGTTTTAGGGTTTTGGCAAGTTATCGTCCTGCTGGAAATCTACCCACGCTTTATCATCCCAGCACCTCTTGAAGTATGGGATAGCTTTGTTGAGGTAGCCAGAGATGGTACACTGCTCAGGCATGTCAGCGTCACCTTATATGAGATGTTGGTTGGGCTGCTTTTGGGTGTGACGTTTGGTCTGTTTCTCGGCTTTTTGATTGCGAAAAATACTATTCTCGATGAAATGCTGTCTCCAATTGTGGTTGCTTTCCAAGCGACTCCGGTAGTCGCCTATGCGCCGTTGCTCATCATCTGGTTTGGCAGTGGCGTGATGAGTAAAATCATTACGACTGCGATTATTGTCTTTTTCCCCACCCTGATGAATGTCGTTGTTGGGCTACGGAATGTGCCACAGAATCTCCGCGAATTGATGCGTTCTATGAAAGCCACGTCGCTACAAACCTTCTTCAAATTGGAAGTTCCGGCAGCATTACCTGTGATGCTCACGGGACTCAAAACTAGCGCGACATTGGCTGTTATCGGGGCAGTGGTAGGTGAATTTGTCGGCGCAAGTGAAGGATTAGGCTTTCTCGTGATTAGCGCACGCAGTCGCTTCGATACGCCCTTAGTGCTGGTGACGGTCTTCACCATGACAGCACTCGCTTTGTCATTCTATTTATTGATTTCGTTGCTAGAGCGAGCTTTGCTACGCTGGCAACGACATTCTCACTAAACATAACCATTTTCGACACGAAAGGAAACACTCTATGAAAACCCTTATACGCCTGATGATCGGCATAGTGTTATCAGCGCTGCTAGTCCTATCGTCTGCTGCACAAGATGATTTACAAGACCAAACCTTGTTGATAACATTTATCCCCAATATTCAATTTTCACCGATGTATGTGGCAATTGGCGGCGGTTATTTTGAAGAAGTGGGCTTAAACGTGACTGTTGATTATCTGGACGAGCCGACAGTGGTTGATTTGGTGGCGGCTAATGAAAATCAGTTCGGTGTGGTCAGTGGTGAGCAGGTGATTCTGGCAGCTTCTCAAGGGCGACCTATCGTTTATGTCTACGAGTGGTTTCAGCAATATCCGATAGGGGTGGTCTATTCGGCGGATATGGAAGTAACGTCTTTTGCTGATTTTGCTGATTTGCGCGTGGGTATTCCGGGTCGTTTTGGGGCGAATTACTCTGGATTGACCACTTTTCTGGATACTGCCGATATGTCAGAAACAGATATTAGTGTGCAAGAGATTGGCTTCAATGCACCAGAAGTTTTCTGTGTCGGTGCAGTGGATGCGGCAGTGATTTATGTCAATAATGAACCTTTGCAGATTCGCAATCGCGCTCAACAAGGGGATTGTGGCGCTGTTGCAGATGTGAATGTATTGCAAATTTCTGATGTCGTTGACCTTGTTTCCAATGGCATTATCACTAATCAGCAAACGATTGACGAAAACCCCGAACTTGTGCAAGCTATGGTTAGTGCTTACAACAATGCTTTAGAACTGATTATCGCCAATCCAGCACGAGCCTATTTGTTGAGTGCGCCATTTATTGAAGGCTTGCCACTAGACGATGATTTGCGTGTCGAACTGGAAACTTTAGCTGATGAACAAGATATGTTCCTTGAAAGTGACCCTGATATGGATTCACTCTACGCGAGTCATCAAGCGATGTATGAAACACTATCATCACAATTTGATGCCGATACGCTGATTCAATTTGAGGTATTGTTAGCCTCTATTCCACTTTGGAATGCTGAACGCCTCGGTTTCAGCGACTTAGCCAGTTGGGAGAATATGCAAGCAACACTTGTGGCACTCGGACAACTTGATGAGCCTATTGCCCTAGAGACTATCTTCACGAATGACTTTTTGCCTGCGAGTGACTAATGCAGATTGCGATTGAGGGACTATCAGTTCATTTCAAGAATGCTGATGGTAGCGCACTCGCAGCACTCGGCCCACTATCGGTTACGATTGATAGTGGGTCGTTTGTGGCATTGTTGGGACCGAGTGGCTGTGGTAAAAGCACGTTAGTTCGTACCGTTGCGGGGTTACAACAGGCGACAACAGGCACAGTCCATATCGGCGATAGGCTTGTCACAGAGCCGATGGACGGGATTGTGCTGATGTTTCAAGATGCCAATCTGATGCCATGGCGCACGGTACGCGATAATATTGCCTTGCCACTAGAACTCAATTTCGTGCCAAAACCAGAACGCTATCAACGAGTAGCGAGTCTTTTACCCTTGCTCGGTCTTGAAGATTTTGCAGAGTCTTATCCGAGTGAATTATCAGGTGGGATGGCGCAGCGTGCCGCATTAGGTCGGGTGCTGATTCAAAATCCTGATGTGGTGCTACTCGATGAGCCATTCGGTGCTTTGGATGCCATGACCCGCGAAAAAATCAGTCTTGATTTGTTGCGATTGTGGACGCGCTATCAAGAAACAGTCTTGATGGTCACGCATGATATCAACGAAGCGGTATTACTCGCTGACCGTATTCTGATTCTCAGCCAGAGACCGGGGCAGATTATTGGTGATATCACAGTGCCGCTAGACCGTCCGCGTACATTGGATATGGTTTACACACAGCCGTTCATCGAAACAGCGCGAGAAGTCCGTGAAACCATTGATAGGGCGTGATAGTTTCAATACAGTGTGGTCATGATTGTGATTGATTATTATTCTCATCATCCACGCGCTGCCATGTGGTCATATCCCGACAGTAATTGCAGATATCGGGCGGCTCATCGTTTGGTGCAGTGAAAAGGGTTTGCCCACAATTGGGACAGCGCCAGCGCACGACACGTTTTTTTTCTGTGGTTGATGATTGTTTTTCGGGCGTTTCGTTGCTCAAATGATTAATCCTGAGAAAGGGGGAACATTATACCAAATGTGCTACCTTGTCCTTCGTGGCTATGGACATAAGCGCGACCATGATGTGCTTCCGCGACTGATTTTACAATCGCTAAACCAAGACCACTGCCGCGCACATGCCGCCGATTATACACGCGGTAAAAGCGGTCAAAGAGCCGTGACTGAGCGCGTAATGGGATACCATCCCCTGTATCAGTGACTTCAAAGTGTAGATTCTCACCTTTCGGAAAAATAGCGAATTTCACAGTTTTATGCGGCGCATATTTCGTTGCATTTTCGAGATAATTGTGTATAGCACGCTGCATCCACTCGCGGTCAAGACGGACTGAACGCGGGACACTATCATCTAATGCCATGTCATATTGAATGTTTGCCTCTGACATAAGCGGTTGAATCTCGGCGCTGAGTTCATAACACATTTCACGGACATCAATATCGTCTAATGCAAAGCCATAGCCACTTTCGATTTTTTCAATATTGAGCAAATCGTCAATCAGGCGTTGTACGCGGTCAACGCCTGTTTTTGCCATCCCCAAGACTTCAACGATGGTTTCATCCTTGTTATCAATCATACTGTCGAGCATCTGAATCGATTTTTGTGTTACACCTAACGGATTTTTCATATCATGAGCCGCAGCTTGGATAAATTGTACTCGTGCAATTTCTGCTTTACGAATGTGGGTAATATCTTGTAGCACAATTACCCATCCATCGCGGCTACTTTCGCCTGTGACTTGGCTATAAACTTGTACGGGCGAAACCAATACCGATAGTTCGGGTCCGCCTTCTAGCGACACATGAAACGATTTGTCACTATCTTTGCTACTAGAAGATAGGGCAAGTAGCAATTTATCACGCACTTTAATCTGAATATCAGCTTCGCGTAGGGGAATGCCCATGACATCTTCTGGCTCGACTTCTAACATAGATGCCGCCGCTTGATTGACTAAGCTAATACGGCTGTGCTGGTCTGTGGCAATAATGCCATCGGCTGTCGAGTGCAAAATGGCATTCAGTCGATTTTCTTGCTCGACATGCTGTTCATAGAGGCGAGCATTTTCAATCGCTACTCCTACTGTATCGGCAATTGATTTGAGTACCGTGATAACGGCATCATCAAATTGATTGGCATGATGACTCATAATACTGAGGATACCGATAATCTTGCCGCGTGCGTGCATCGGTGCCATGGCAATCGAGCGAAAGGTTTCTTTTCTAAAACTCGGCACAGCATAATCTTCTTCGCCCGTGAGGGCATGATGAATCACAACTGCATCATTGTTAATCACTTGTCCAGACATGCCTTTGCCCAGTGGAATCCGCATCGGGTTATCGACAACAAAGTCATTGAGCCAACCCAATTGAGCGCGTAAAACGACTTCATTTGCTTCTTCATCAATCAAGCTAATGCCAGCAGCTTCTGCACCCACCACACTCGTCACCGCTTCTAGTGCCGTATCGAGTGTGACACTTAAATCAAGCGCATTGCCAATTGTTGCCGCAACACGATTAATAGCTGAAATCTGCTCAACACGCCGTTGTATTTCTTGATGAAGCTGAATATTTTGATTAACAAGATTAGTTTGTTCTGTAGACATGGCACGACTGCTCAATGAACTCACTGGACTTAAAACCAGTTTATCGAAAAGTTGTGGAATGTGGTAGGCTTGCTATGTTTGCCGATATTTCATGTTACACGAGGATACTATTTATGACACTTGATATTGCGAGTATTCGCGCCCAATTTCCATCTCTTCATCAAGAAATTGATGGTCATATTCCGATTTACTTTGATAATCCTGCTGGAACACAAGTGCCACAACGGGTTATAGATGCGCTGGTCAATTATTTTACGCGCATGAATGCTAATCAGGGTGGGGCTTTTGCAACCAGCCATGCGACTGATAGCGTTGTTGATGATGCGCGTCAGATTGTGGCAGATTTTATCAATGCACCGCAAGCCGAGCAAATCGTATTTGGTCCCAACATGACAACACTCAATTTCGCATTTAGCCGTGCTTTAGCACAAACCCTGCCCGATGATGCCGAAATCGTTGTTACACGGATGGATCATGATGCCAATGTCGCGCCATGGATGGCAGTAGCCCGTGACCGTAACTTGCCGCTTAAGTGGGTTGATTTTGACCCTGAGACTGGCACACTCGATATGAATAGTCTTGAATCAGCAATCACGGAAAAAACGAAAGTTGTGGCGACTGTTCATGCTTCAAATGCACTAGGGACAATCAACCCTGTCAAAAAAATTGCAGATATGGCGCATAATGTTGGGGCAATTTTTGTGATGGATGCTGTCCAGAGTGCGCCCCATGTGCCGCTTGATGTGCAGCAAATTGGTTGTGATGTCTTACTGTGTTCTGCGTATAAATTTTTTGGACCCCACATCGGTATCATGTACGCCCGTTATGATTTATTGGCAGATTTGCCCGCCTACAAAGTGCGTCCATCAAAAGACAAGCCGCCTTATCGTTGGGAAACAGGGACACCGAGTTTTGAGACGATTGCTGCAACAGCCGCCGCTCTACGCTACATCGAATCATTGGCAAGTGATAGACCTGTTGACGGAAATTATGATGGTCAAACCCTGCGTTTGAAACAAGCCATGTTGAATTTACAAGACTATGAAGCCACGCTTGCTAAACATCTCATCAATGGCTTAGAAGCGATTCCGAC
>JAUZRW010000062.1 GCA_030950085.1 Anaerolineae bacterium | reverse complement strand
TTTATAGTTTTCAGTTCACAGTTTTCAGTTCAGGATAATTGTTTTTCTGACAACTGATGACTAAAAACTGATAACTTTTCACGCTTATTCCCAAACTGTTGGAACAACGATTGCTAGAGTTATTTAATTTCTGTTCCTAAGCAGCATATCTTAAGGTAAAACAAAAAAGGATGCAGGATATGTCACAAGTAATGAAATTCGATGAAAAACGCTCCCAAAAGTTGGAACAGCTTTATTCAACCCCTGACGTTCTTGAACAGCGCGACAAAGTAATTTCTCTACTCAAATTTACAAAGTGGTGAAAAAGTTCTGGATATTGGCACAGGACCCGGTATGTTAGCTCAGATTATGGGTGAAATAGTTGGGGAAAGCGGAGAAATTATTGGCATCGACATCAGCGACAATGTGCTTGCTATGGCACATCAGCGTTGTGCAAACCAATCATCGGTTACATTCGAGAAAATGGATGCGACTGACTTATCCTTTAATGATGCGACCTTTGATGGTGCTGTTTCGACACAAGTTTATGAATATGTTGAAGATATTGATATGGCTCTATCAGAATTATTTCGCGTATTACGTCCCGGTGGACGAGCATTAATCTTGGATTCGGATTGGGATTCTTGTGTATGGCACACAAATGATCGTGAAAGAATGCACAAGGTAATTGATTTATGGAATACCCACTGCCCGAAGCCCTTTTTGCCGCGGACTCTCAAACAAGGTTTAGAACGCATTGGGTTTCATGTTGTAAAGCGCAGTGTTCATACTATGTTCAACCCTGATTATGACCCTAACAGCTATAGTTACTTAGCCATGGACTTCCTTCAAAATGATCAGTGATATTGGAGTCTGGTTTGCTGTTGAGGAAATGGGAGGTCATCCCCATAAAGTGCCGGAAGTTTATCGCAAATGCTCCCCGATTACCTATGCCCATAATTGCACGACACCCACATTGATGATTCAATGCGAACATGATTGGCGTTGTCCGGCAGAGCAATCTGAACAATTTTATACTGTTCTCAAGGCAAACGCTTGTATCGTAGAAGTGATACGGCATCCCGGCGGTTCGCATGGTGGGTCAATTGGGGGTTCACTTCCTTTACGAAAATCCAATCAGGAGAATCGTTTGAAGTGGTTTAACAAGTACATTCTTGGCGTTGAAGCCACGGCTACAGAACAAGCAGCAGAAGTCGCCGAGGCTGTTAGCGATTAGATTTAGCGTGGATGGGTGGGCATAAAAACCCACCCCGATTAATTACAATCCCAAGCGTACAATTTCAGATTCGATGGTCTCAACAACTTGTTGGATGCTAAACATCCGTTGCCCATTGACTACGAAGGTCGGCGTGCCATTGAAGTTCTGTGCATAAGCCCGTTGCAAGTCGAATAGCACAGTTTCTTCATGAACATTCGATTCGACACAACTCTGTAATTCGGCTACATCCATCCCTAAACTACCACCGGCTTGAATAATCTCATTTTGAGTCGTGCGCCCTTGAACAGCGTCTGTATAGAGCCAATCATGCAATAACCAGAATTGCTCATTCCCTTGGTCAAAGGCACATTGAGCGACTTCGGCAGCCGCACGGTCATAGCTCGGAGAAATCACGGGAAAATCGCGGAAAACGAACTTCACTTGTCCAGGATACCGTTCAAGAACGGTATCAATAATCCCTTGCTCATGGACAGCTTTACAAGATGGACAAGCAAATGCAGCCCATTCTTCTACCGTGATGGGAGCATCAGGATTCCCCAATACAGGGTCTAGTAAAAGGCGTTCTGTCGCTTGTAGCGGTTCATTGGCATCACTAAAAAAGCCAATGTAGCCTATCACTGCCACAATGACCAGAACAAAAGCGCCAATCATCATCATTTGTGTTTTTTGTTGTTTGGATTCCTCTTGTGCGCGTTTTGCCTTACGTTTCCGCGCTCTATCTCGCTTTGCCATATGATTCCTATTCCTTTGTCGAAATGCTGCCTATCAAAAAAGAAGCCTTAATTTACTAGATGCACCATAATCAGAAAAACTTAACGGAGCATTACGAAGCAAGCTATCAATCGCACATTGTCAGCCATACAGCATCCAATTATACTCGCCTTATGAAACTTCTAATTGTTGTCTCGTCATTGGATTTAACCCAACCTTTTAGTGCGACTCCGGCATGGTGGCAGTTGCTGAAAGGACTCTATGAAGTTGGGGTGGATGTGATTGCCGCACCGTATCAGGGAGCAGCGATTGAATCGCTCTGGTGGCGTGCAGGCGATAATCCGGCAAAATTCGCCGGGGATAGCTTCAAAGCAGCGCGTGACCTAATGCAACGTTTTACACCCGATTCCAATCAAGTGCAGATGGGCGATTCTAATAGGGAGTCGCTGTCCGATAAATTTATTCGGCGTACTGCACAAACTTTGATTGCCCCATTATGGCATCGCTACCTTGACCGTCTACTGACAGAGCAAGCCGACATAGACGCTATCATTTTTTTGACGATTCCCTTAAATCATGTGGTCGGTGTGCCGCGTGCTATCTCAGAAAAGTATGATATTCCAGTTTTCTATTTTGATGGCGATGTTCCGGCGAGTCTGCCTAATATGCGCGGATTCGCGTCCGGCTTTCGGATTTATCAAGGGGCGGATTTAAGCGAGTATGCGGCTTTCATCAGCAATAGCAAAGGTGGCGAGGATTTGCTGAAACAACTCGGCGCAAAAGCAGCACACACCGTTTGGTATGCGGCTGACCCCGACGTTTACGCGCCGATTCCTGTCAGTGAACAAGGTATTGATATCTTCTTTTTTGGGCATGGCAAAGAATATCGTGCTGAGTGGATAGAGGCGATGATTGCCCAGCCGTCACAGCAATTAGGCGCGACGTTTGCAGTGCGTGGGACTCGACTCGGTGATTTGGGCAAAACCCAAGAACTGCCCTATCTGAGTTTTAGCAAATTACGCGAGTATGTCTGTCGCAGTAAAATTAACCTTGCGATTACACGCGGCGCACATGCTAGTTTGTATGCTTCATCGTCTATGCGCCCCTTTGAACTCGGTGCATTAGGGGCTTGCATGGTGGCTAATCCGTATAAGGGCATTGAAGCATGGTTTGAGCCTGAGAAAGAGGTGATTGTGGTCGATTCTGGTGAAGAGGCGCTTGACCGTTATCGCTACTTACTGAGCCATGACAGCGAACGACAAGCGATTGGCAATGCCGCCCGTGAGCGAGTCCTCAAGCAACATACGTTTCGGCATCGAGCGCAAGAGTTGGTTGATATTGTGAAGGGGTATATTTGAACGGTGATAACTGTTCATCTATGGAAGAATCCACCACAAAGACACGAAGGACACAAAGAAAGCCGAAAAAGATTCATCAGGTCGAAATATATTGTGATAAGACAAGAAATCGCCTATGATGAGGCTAAAATTCACGGATAAGAAACAATGGCACTCCCACCACAACAGCTTCTATTTGATGAAATACTCAATTTTCTAGCCTCTGCCCCTTCGCAGCAAGAGATTGTTGCTTTTCGCCCATCAGATAATTTACAAGCAAGAGCGAGTGAGCTACTTGATAAAAACCGTAGCGGCGATTTATCGTCCGAAGAGCGCATTGAACTGGATGAATTCCAGCGTATGAATCATTTCATAACCATGCTCAAGGCAAAGGCACGAGAAAAACTGACATGAGCAGTTATGTTTCCGCAGAAGTAAGAAGAAATGTTGAAAGTCGTGCTAAAGGCTGCTGTGAATATTGTCTCATTCATCGAGACTATTTTGGTCGAGTAATAGAGGCACATTACCATCTCAAAAGACGTATTTTTTGAACCGCCAAAACGCCAAGAGCGCCAAAATTTCGTCAAGCTGGCTGAATGCTGAAATGCTAATCTGCTGAAATGCTGAGTTAATCCCACCCTACATTTTATTGCTCTGATATGCTAATATTTGTTGTCGGATTGGGCAGATGCCTGATTCAAATTTCACACATCGGGACTGCCATAGGTGTTGTTGTACGAAACAGTACAATTTCTGCGGCGGAATGAACGCTGTGCGAGACCTTAAACACCAATCAATCACTAGGAGCAACTATGCCTTCAGCAGTAAAAATGCGAACCCTGCTCGAAACAGGCGTTCATTTTGGACACCGTACCAATAAGTGGAATCCGAAGATGGATGAGTTCATCTTCACGAGCCGTAACGGTATCCATATTATCGACCTACAACAAACACTTGCCAACCTCAATGAATATTATGATATGGTACGTGACACCATTGCCGATGGTGGTTCAGTGTTATTCGTGGGGACAAAACGTCAAGCACAGGAAACGATTGAAAAAGAAGCGATTCGTTGTGGCATGTCGTATGTCAACACACGTTGGCTCGGTGGCACAATGACCAATTGGCGCACTATCCGCAGCCGTATTGATACGCTCAAGAAAATGGAAGCACAACGCGAAGCTGGCGAATGGGATCAACTCAGCAAAAAAGAAAATTTAACGCTGGAACGTCAGGTTGCTAAATTACAAGACCGTCTCGGTGGTCTGCGCGAGATGAAGCGCCTCCCCAATATTCTGATTGTGGTCGATACCGAGCGTGAATTCACAGCCGTTAAAGAAGCGAATGTATTGCGACTGCCTGTATTGGGAATTGTCGATACCAACGCGAATCCTGACCTTGTGGATTATATTATCCCAGCGAATGACGATGCTATGCGTTCGATTAAATTGCTGGTCAGTGCTATGGCAGATGCTGTCATAGAAGGCAAGGCTATTCGTCGCGGCGGTGATATTGATGCCACGATTGAAGCCGATAGTAGCAGTGCCGACTTTGGCGATGATGCCAGCGATGAAGAATTGCTAGGTGAATCGACACGCAAAGCAATGGAACGGCTCGGTGAAAAGAAGTTGGACTTTGAAGACGACGACGATGACGAAGAAAAAGAAGAGAAACAAGAAAAAGACGGCGAATAAAGCTAAGGGCGCACTAGATTGTGTCTCTACGGAAAAATTGTAATGAATCAAGAAAGAGGACAGAACATATGCCCACAAAAGTTTCCGCAGCACAGGTAAAAGAACTCCGTGCTATGACTGGCGCTGGGCCCCTAGATTGCAAAAAAGCACTAGAGGCTAATGACGGCGATTTGCAAAAAGCTGCCGATTATTTGCGCGAAAAAGGCATCGCCAAAGCACAGAAAAAACTCGGCAAAGGTCGCAGTATGAACGAAGGCATTGTTGAAATTTACCAGCATTTCAATGGTCGCCTCGGAGTCATTGTAGAAGTGAATTGCGAAACTGACTTTGTCGCCAACACCGAGCAATTCAAAAAGTTTGCTAAAGATATTGCCATGCACATTAGCAGCATGAGTCCTGAATATGTGCGGCGCGAAGATGTGCCACAAGCGGTAGTCGATGCGGAAAAAGCTATTCAGATGAAGATGGAAGACTTAGACGGCAAGCCCGACACTATCAAAGAAAAGATTGTCACAGGTCGCCTTGACAAATGGTATAAAGAAATTGTCCTGTTGGAACAAGAATTCCTCATGGATGATAGTAAGACCATTCAGCAATTGCTAGAAGAAACCGTGATTAGCATTGGCGAAAGCATTCAAGTTAGCCGCTTTGCACGCTTTGAACTCGGCGGTTATGCAGGTAACGCAGAAGATGGTGATGAAGAATAAGTCGTACCGAACGACCTATCACCTTCTTCATCGAATTGCATGAGAATTATCTATGCAAGGGGATTAGCTATTGATGCTAGTCCCCTTTTTTTGCCTAAAATTTCAAGTAAGGCTATCGACAGTTACAACAGGAGTAGTATTGTATGACAACACAAAATGGCAATCGTAGAACCCCTTATAAGCGCATCTTACTCAAACTCAGTGGCGAGGCTCTGCGTGGAGAGAATGAGACACCTATCAGTATCGACAAAGCAGACTTTATCGCTGAGAAATTACAGCAAATCTATGATTTAGATATACAAATTGCTGTCGTCATTGGCGCTGGTAATATCTGGCGTGGTAGTATGGGATTAGGGCGCGGTATGGATCGAACGACTGCCGACCATATGGGCATGATAGGCACTGTCATGAATGGCTTGGCGCTGCGCGATGCCCTTGAACGGCGTAATTTAGCGGCGCGTGTCCAAACGGCTATTCATATGAACGAAGTCGCCGAACCCTACATCCGCTTACGGGCGATTCGTCATATGGAAAAAGGGCGCGTTGTCATCCTCGCAGGTGGTACAGGCAATCCGTTCTTCACCACCGATTCAGCCGCCGCTTTACGTGCCAATGAATTGGAAGTAGACATCATTATCAAGGCAACGAAAGTTAACGGTGTCTATAGTGATGACCCGAAGAAAAATCCTGATGCCACACGTTATAGCCTGTTGACGTATCAAGATGTGTTGTCACAGCATCTCAATGTGATGGATATGACCGCTTTTACATTGTGCCAAGAAAATAATATGCCCATTCGAGTTGTTAATTTTTGGGAAGATGACAATTTGCTACGGGCGATTAAGGGCGAGATGGAAATCGGAACGCTCATCCGATAATTGCTATTCCAACGTGAATTTTGTTTAGTATTTATGCACATTTCAAGAAAATGCGTAACACAGAGGCGCAGAGATGCAGAGGAATTAAGAGTGCGCCCGTTGTGGATAATCACGGGATGACACATGGGTCATCCCCTACAATTTATGCCCTGAGATGAAATGCACCGTCCTTATCTGCTCCATTTGCTCTGAATAAAATTACTCTTCATTTGTAGGTGTTGTCTGTAGATGTTGTCCATGTTTCAATATGAAGCACATGACGAAGATTTTCTGTCATCACCTGTGGGATAATTTCCATTCGCACGGCACGCTCTGTCGCGGCTGTGATAGGCTCAACAGATTGAATACGATAACCGACCACGCGGTCTGCTGCATCCAACAGTGTTGTAATCAGGCGAATCTGCTCGGCACGATTTTCACTTGAGTTAAGCAGGTTGGCTGTCACGACGTAGCGTCCGCTTGCAGATAGTATACCCCGTTCACTTGTGATGCGAATCAGTTGCTGCGGAATATCTACAATCTGTGCTGATTGGATTTCGGCACGGGCATAAGCACTATTTACTTGTTCAAATCTTGCATGATAGGGAGCTGAAGTTTCTGGAGGGATGTAACGCTGTTCTAATCCTATGGTTTGTTCTGCCAAGATTTGTCCATTGTTATCAAAAAGCGAAATCTGCACTGTTACATTACTTAGTGTTTCAAAACCTTGATTGTGTACCTGCCCTAAACATGTATAACCACGATTCGGACTATGATAACAAGTTGGGTCATCTGCTTGTATTTCTGATGAAGGTGTTCTGGTTGCTAACCATCTCGGCGGTGGCAAAAATAGCTGGGTTATTGTCGTTGGCAGTGTAGAATGGGGTTGTGGTGCTTCGGTTGTAAATGGAACAACCGTCAGCGTTACAAGAGGGGAGTCTGGTGCGCTTCGGGTAGACGTGCGTGCATTAAACGTCGCACATCCTGCTACTAGGAGTACGATACCCACACATATTAAGAGAAATAGCCATCCATATTGAATGACAGGTAACATAATGACCCTCTAAAACCCGATTTGATGGGGATTATACTTAAAAGTATAACGTGAAAATCCAAAAATGCCACAGATTACGGAGAATTTCTATGAATCAACATGAAAATCTAGCTCAAGAACTGGGAAATATGCTCAAAAAACGCAATCTGACCATCTCTGCGGCGGAATCCTGTACAGGAGGATTATTCCTAAGTGCGCTTACAGATATTGCGGGTAGTTCAGCTTATGTGTTAGGGGGTGCGATAACATATAGTAATGAGGTCAAGCAAAAATTGGTCAATGTTCAAGAGGCGACACTGATACAACATGGGGCTGTCAGTGAAGAAACAGCGCGTGAAATGGCTATCGGTGTCCGCGATTTGCTCAAGGCAGATATTGGTGTCAGCATCACCGGAATCGCTGGACCGGGCGGCGCAACACCTGAAAAACCGGTGGGGCTTGTATATATCGGGGTGGTGACACATAAAAGCTCTCAAGTACGAAAATACATATGGCAAGGTAATCGGATGGAGAATAAGCAGCAAAGTGTGGTGCAAGCAATACAGTTGGTGGTAGATATTATCAATGAAGAAACAGAGGAGCAATAATCACAAATTCGAGTTTTGTTGATATTTTCAGTTATCACAGATGCAATATAGAATTGCGTTCCTACGAACCAATGCTGAGGATGAAAATAGATGCCTACGGCTTACGCACGATATTAATCTGATTGACTCCGAGTGATAGTGGCATGAAGGTTGTCTGTGTCGCCACTTGCAAAAATGCCGGCAAGCCAAATAGAGCAAATTGCAGCGTTTTCGGGATGAGTGGCAGATACGGTACATCCCATAAGCCATCGCCGAATTGCTTGATAACTGTAAAACCTGTGTCTTCGCACCATTGCTGCCAGACTTGCGGCACATGACAATTGATATGGGTTTTGTCTTTGCCAATGGCATCTGTATCACGGTCTTTGAAGCGCCGTAAACTGTATTCGGGGTGCGGTGTCGCAAAGAAAAAGAGACCGCCTGATTGCAACTTGGCATAGATATCACGGATGGTTTGTTGTGGGTCTGGCAAATGTTCAACCAGATGCAGTGCCACAACAACGCTTAAATCACCATCAGCAAAGCGGCTAAAATCAGTGGCATCACCCATATAGGCTTCGACTTTGGGAGCATTTTTGTGCGTGGCTTCAATCGCACGCGGAATCATATCGACCCCTGTACAAGCGAAGTCATCTTGCAGCAAACCCAATAAATCCCCTAGACCACAACCCATTTCATAGAGTTTACGCTGCTTATCGCCCTGTGGTGCATAACGACGAATCAATGCCGCAAAATAACGCCGCGCAAACCAATACATACTATATTTACCGAGCGGTCTATCGGCATAATTCCACTTATCAAAATACTCATCGGTATAGTGTTCAGCTGGGGCTTGTTGTGTCATAGTTTTACAATCGCCTATCAATAAATTCATCGTCAATAATGTTACTGGTAGCAAAAGCATCCTGTCTATGGTTGAAACAAAAACCGCCGCATCAAGACGCTACGACGGTTCTAAGATTGCGCGTTATGCCGAATTTAGTATTCGTATTCGACTTCCGCCAGCAACACAGTATCGGTTTCAGCCGCATAGACCCCAAACTCCAATGTTGAGAGGTCTAAAATGCCGTATGAACTGGATGTTTCTCGTGTACTTTTGAAAGCATACAATGACCCTGGATTAACCAGAACCCCAGCATCTACACGCATAAAAAGTGGCAGGTGCGTGTGTCCAGTCACAAGAACATCAACCTTTAGCGACTTTAACACCATTTTTAAGTAGGTTTCGGATAAATGGTCACGGTACATGCCCCACATATTGTTACCGGGTTTGCCATGACACATGAAGACCTTAATGCTGCCGATTTTGCCCTCCCAATCTACGGGAAGGTTCTTCAAATAATCCGTATTCTCAGTCGAGATACCATAAAACCACTCATCATGGTTTCCGCGTACAGTGATAATGTTGTGCTGGCGGATACTTTCAACCACACGGTTTTGCTCCGGTCCCCGTCCAACCAAATCACCTGCACACAAGATTCGTGAGACTTGGTGTTCATTTTTCATTTTGTTGAGTGTTGTTTCTAGCGCACCATAATCTCCATGAACATCAGATAATATTCCTATTCGCATTACTATACCTATCAAGCTGTTGACATACGTTTATTATATGTCAGGTTGATGTGTACGCCTAGCCTTCAAGCAGTTAGAAAACAGTCAAGAAAATTTATATTATGTAAATAAAATGCGACCTTATATCATTAGTTATACGCTAACATATTATACGCATCTGAAAGCTATCAAACAGGCGTATGCCGATTGGTATAAGTCAAATAATCATCATGTATATCTTGACATCCACAAATCTTTCCAATAGCAATTTAACCACTTCTTGAGATGTTCGTGGCATAATAGCGTTAGGGTGTAATGGATTGCACTCTATACAATATATTTTCAGGATGACAGATGGCTGAAAGCAATAAAACTGAATCGTTTGACCTCTTATTACCCGAACAAATTCGGCGGCGCGTTGACCCTTTGATGTTGGTAGCGAAAAATATTCGCTCTGGCTCGATGAAAGGAGAACGGCGCAGTGTCAAACGTGGGACAAGTGTTGAATTTGCCGATTATCGCAATTATGTTCCCGGTGATGATTTGCGTAAACTCGATTGGAATGTCTATGCACGTCTCGAAAAACCGTACATCAAATTGCTAGAAGACGAAGAAGATTTAGCCGTTCATCTCTTGTTAGATGCCTCTGCTAGTATGAATTGGCCCAATAGCGAAGAAACCGAAGCGGGCGGCAATCCAGAACATAATAAATTGCTATTTGCACAACGTATTTTTGCGACTTTAGCCTATATTTCGCTTTCGACAGGTGACAGGCTGATGATGACGGCGATGAATGACAGAGGCACAAATTATTTCGGACCCTCACGCGGACGGGCGCAAACTGTCGGGATGCTGCGCTATGCCCATCGTATCGAAGCACAGGGCGTAACAGACTTGAATCATACCCTGCGCCAATATGCGATTCGTGAAAAACGTGCCGGACTGGTTTTTATCATTTCCGATATGTTCTCGCCAACAGGTTATGTCGATGGGCTGAATATCTTGCTCGGTAAAGGACATGAAGTCTGTATCATTCACCTACTCTCCCCTGATGAAATAGCACCACCTGTCGCGGGAGATTTGCGCCTACTCGATATTGAAACAGGTGAGGCACAAGAAATTACAGTCGATGCCAATATGCGCTCAATGTATCAGCAGCGACTCACGGGTTGGTTGGATGCGATTCGTAATGATTGTGCGCGAAAAGGCGTACATTACGTGATGGTACAAACCGATACTCCCTTTGAAAAAGTGATTCTGTTTGAACTCCGCAAACTGGGCATCGTGAAGTGAGATATTGAACCACAGAGATGCAGAGGACGCAAAGAAAAGCCCTGCACGTTATCCTTGAATACGGTAAAATCGAAGCGATTCACTCTAGCATAAAAATTGTGGCGAGCGGATAGTATCAAAGAATCAGGAGTATTGTCGGCATGTGTCGAAGTATAATTTTCTTGTTCATGATGTTTACCATAGCAGGGTGCAACTTAAGCCAAAGTTCGAGCATTACCCCTATTCCCACGCCGGATTTGCCACAGGTCGAAATTCTTGCTCCAGCTAATAATCGGCAAATTTTTGAAGGCACAGAATTCGATATTGATATTGTGGCACGCGATACGAATCCCGGTATTTCACGAGTCGAATTATTCATTGATAGCCTGTCCATCAATGATGCTACGCCCGTCGAAAATACGATTGAGCAAGTTTTTACAGTGCGAATGAATTGGCGTGCTATCGGTGAAGGTTTGCATGTGATTGAAGTTGTCGCCTATCGTCCGGATGGCACTCAAAGCGATACCGCAACCATTAACATTGACGTGTTGCCAAGGGATTAATCATGTTTTGGGGCAATTTCTATCGGAAAAATCATTGTAGGGGCGAATGCGTGTGTTCGCCCGTTTTAACTCAGCACGAGATGACACATGGGTCATCCCCTACACAAAATTCGGTTGTTTCTCTCGAATGGAGATTTAGAGGTGGGGTCTTCATTATCGTCCTCCTGCTTATTGCCGCCTGTACAAGCCAAGCCACGGCAACGCCTATCGCACAGCAACCTGTTATCCAAGCGGAACGAACATCAACATGGGGTGTTGTTCAACGGATTGCACAAGCTGAACATGCTGATGCCCCTGCGCTATTGCCACGGACAGATAATATGCTCCTTGTCTGGACAGGTGCCGACGAAAACGAAGCCTGTCTCTATGCCGAAAGTGAAAGCGGTATTCAAAATATTCTGGCACTCAAGGCATATCACCCCTTTGATGTCATGCTCTTTGATGGCGGACGCACGATTACGATGTTGTGGCAAGACCGTACAAATTATGACGAAACATCACATTTGCTGACGGCGACTTTTTCGATAGATGCCATAGCAGAGCGCGATGTGCTATCGGTCTCGCAGCAAGGAGTCCGTCGCTACAGTGCCGTACAAATGGCGAATACAACTATTCGGGCTGTTTTCAGCAGCAGTGACGGTGTGCGTTCGCATCTTTATATCAATCAAGTCGATATGGAAGCCCGTTCACAGCAGCCGCAATTATTACGGCGCAATGCCGATTATCCGGCACTTGTTCTTGATAGCGGTGGCAATTTGCGGTTGTATTGGATAGAAAATGAAGAAAGAGTTTACACAGGACGGATTGATGAGCGTAGCGGCACAGCCGAGTTAGTGGATATCGTAGAAGTCGCCCAAATTGACCTTGCCGTTGGTGATGCCATTGAAGATTTTTCAGTCGCTTTTGATGAGGCGTATGCCCACCTTTTCTGGAATATTCGGCGTGCTGATGGTCGCCGAGAGGTTCAGTATGCTTATGGTCATGTCATCAATGAAATTTACTTTGCACCACGCCCATTCGGAATCGTCCAAGAACCGACGACGATTGAAACATCGTATAATTCTGGTTTAGTCTATACCGCCCGTTTTGCCGATACCAACTTTGCAGCATGGGCGACTCCGCTCGCCGGACAACACAACATCTTACCCGTAGCGATGCAGCAAGACGATTGGCTCGGCATCGCCTACTTCCAGAACGGGGCGATGATTGGTTATCAAGATGTTATCGAAACAGGCATTCTCATCGGTTCGCCGACCATTGGCACAGAACGCAATCGCCATCTTTATCTGGCATGGTCAGAACCCACAACAGAGGGCTACGCCAATCTCTATATGACGACCTCGCGCCGATGATTTCTTGTACATACACCCTAAAAAGCCTGTCTATTGAATCCGATTCTGCTATGATTAAGGCATTGTGCAAAATATTGAACAGGCGAGTAGAGCTTGATAAGATTTTTGATTTCCCTGATTATTGGGGGGCTAGTGGGCTTGGGTGGTGGTTTGGTCTATGGCTGGGTGATTGATAAGGCAGAATATATTGATAGCCCGATGAGTGGACTTGCCCAATCCTACCAAAATGATTATACCTTGATGATTGCGGCGGGTTATGCCGTTGACCAAGATGTAGACGCAGCAATTGACCGTCTGCGGCGCTTGGGCATGGATAATGTGCCAATCTATGTGCAAGAAATGACCGAACGCTATATTACCAATTCAGGCGATATTGAGGATATTCGTTTGTTGGTTGCCCTGTCCGAAGGCTTAGGTCGTCTGACACCACCGATGGAACGTTTTCGACAATTGAATCCGACAGGAGATTCGCCATGAGCCAATCATCTGTACCACCGCCGCCACCGAGTACGCTACCCGAACAGCCCTCGTTCCGACAAGCGAGTAAATATCAACAAAGGCGCTTTGGTATTTCTTGGTGGGGCTTGCTAATAGGTCTCGTATTGGGTGTTGCAGGTGGGATTTATCTCTCATGGGTGCAATTTCCCGTCATTGAAACCGAGACTCGTCCTGACCAATTGCGCGGCGGCGAAAATATATTGGGAAACGAAAAAGTTCATTATGTGGTCGCTATTACTTTAGCTTATTCTCATGATAGCGATTTAGGTTTGGCGATTCAGCGTTTGACCGACCTTGAACTCGGTAACGACCCTTTACAAGCTGTTGCCGATATGACCTGCAATTTGCTCAATTCTGGTTATGCACAAACAAGTGCTGGCTTACGGGCTGTGCGCTCGATGCGAACATTTTATAGATTGCAGGGGCGCTCTAGTTGTGCCGATGACTTGATACCTGATATTGTGTCAACTTCGATAGTCGAAATTGACGTGCCGACATCCACAGCAACATTGCCGCCGCCACCCTCAAAAACACCATCAAGTGCCGCAACAACGACACCATCTGGACTTGTCATTGTGCCAACGACTGCTCCACAGCGCGAGTATGAAGGCAGTGTTTTTAGTACCTTCTGTAGCACGGAATTGAATGGCATTATTGAAGTCTATGTGCGTGATTTTGGCAATCGAGAAGGCATCCCCGGTGAACGTGTGCGTGTGCAATGGGAAGGCGGTTCGAGCATCTTTGTCAGTGGACTCAAACCGGAACGTGACCCCGGTTATGCTGATTTTCAGATGGAATCAGGCGTAAGTTATATTGTTTCAATGCCGGGGCGCAGTGACCCGATTGCGTCTCCCCTTGTGGCTGACCGTTGCACTACCGATACAGGCGAAGAAGCCACCACGTCATATCGCGTCGCCTTTGTGCGTGTTGGTGGATAATTCACAAACCATCAAATCGTTTGCAAATGCGGTTGTGCCAATAGCAGCGCCGTAATGCTGATACAGTCGTTCATTTCGCCGCGCTGTACCAAGCGAAAAACTTCATCGGTTGTCATCGGATGAATATTGATGAATTCTAACGTTTCGTGCTGCGTTTCGCCCAATGTGACACCTGTTGCCAGATAGAGATGTGCGATATGTTGACCGATGCCGTTCATCGTACTCGCTTTGAGCAAAAACCGTAATTCCTTCGCTGTACCTCCTGCTTCTTCTAGCAATTCAGCCCGTGCCGCCTCATCGGGTGTTTGCCCGTCTTCGATACCCCCTGCCGGAACTTCCCACACCCATTCACTCAGCGTATGACGATAATTACGAATCAGCACAATACGCCCATCATCCAGCACCGGCACAACGAAGACCGAATCATGGATTTCCAGCACATTATAGACCCCTGCTGTACCATCTTGCAGCCGAATATCATCGCGCCGAATTCGATAATAGGGCGATTCCCAATCAATCTTTGACGATACGGTCTGAATCGGGCGCGAGTCGGACATAGTGTCTATTCCATGACTTGCTCTGCTATCTGGATTTCTTGTTTGCGACGCTTATAACCAACCGGTAGCGGCGGTTTGTGAGTCGTGTAATGCGTGACTAGCTTTCCCAGATAATCTTTAAGCGGCGTATAGGTAACACCCAGTTCTTCTTTACTGCGCGTATTATCAAGTTCGCTCATCCAGCGTTCGCTAAAGGGAGAGCAATCTGGCAAAAAACCATTCGCCTCTAGCAAACTGCGTTTCATCCGCACAAGATGGACTTCGACACCCATATGCTTGCCGACAATACGCAGAAAATCATCAATGCTGGTGGTTTCTTCTTGCGAGATATTGAAGACCCGTCCCTTGCCTTGTCCCGTGTCAATCAGTTGTTCAATCACCCGCACGACATCGTGTCCATAGATATGACGCAGGGCGTAGGTCGGTGTTTCTGGTATGAGGAGTGAGCCACCATCGCCGAGTCGTAAAATATAGCTATAGAGGCGTTGGAAACCATCGCGTTCACTATTGACCATCGGCAAGCGCAGCGAGGTATAGGGAAATTTGCGGTCTTCATAAGCTGTTTTGAAGACATCTTCGCACTCGCGTTTGTTCATGCCATAACGCCATTCTTCGTAGGCATAGGTATTATCTTTGGGCGGCGGCATGACACGCCCTTCATAATCGTCTTCGGAAAAAGGTCGATTGATGCCTTCTCGTGTGAGATAAACTTGCCCACTGCTAATGAAAATATACTGTTCAATTTTATCGGCTAACAAATCAATTAGGGTTTGACCGTCATGCCCTCTGTGCATCACAAAATCTACCACCACATCAAACGATTTTCCCAGTAATGCCCGTCGCATCTGTTGAGTATCGGTACGGTCAGCCCGTAGACGATAGACCGTATCTGGCAAATCATCTTCACTCATACCGCGATTCAATATCGTGACTTTGTGTCCGATTTCTAGCAAACGCTGGGTGAGGAAATAACCCATATTGCGCGTGCCACCGATAATCAGAATATTCTTCATCAGTATTTTGCCTGTCCTTTGAAAACACTCTTCGTCATCTGAAAAAGCCCCTTTCGGGGTTTTACCATGTCTCATACAAAATTACAAAATGAGACAGAATTTACAGGTTTATCAGAGATACTTTGTTAAACAAGTCTGAAAAAATTAAAAATATATCATCGTATGCTGTCAATGTAGCATGAATTTTATTTTGTGAAAATAGCGCCTTTCAAGGTTTTATCCCATATCCATATGAAACTGCGAATAGTAACATTGGGTAAAAGCCACAAAAAGATGAACCGCCAAAACGCCAAGAATCCTATTCAAAATGATGCTCTGCGCCGCTGATTCTCCGTTTCTCTGTGTTACGCTTTTTTTCTAAGTACGTATTGGACTCTACATTTATGCAAGAAGCGACGTTACAAAGTGCCATTCCACGTTACAATAGCGGCATAATAATCTGCCAAATATGAGGAAACGATTATGTCTGACACAATTCGCTGGGGGATTCTCAGTACAGCTAATATCGGTGCGAAAAAAGTGATTCCAGCGATACATCATTCTATCAATGGGACAGTCGCTGCGGTTGCCAGCCGTGATGCAGCTAAAGCCAAAGTTTTTGCTGACGAAAACAATATTCCGACGGCGTATGGGTCATATGAAGACTTACTAGCCGATGACAATATCGACGCAATTTATATTCCTCTGCCGAATAGTATGCACCTTGAATGGGCGCTAAAATGTGCCGAAGCAGGTAAGCCGACGCTGTGTGAGAAACCACTCGCTTCTAATGCAGATGAGGCGCAACAAATGGTCGATGCCTTCAAAGCGAGAAATGTCTTATTTGCCGAAGCCTTCATGTATCGTTTTCATCCACAAAATCAACGAGTGCAGCAAATGGTCGCAGATGGCGCAGTCGGCGATGTTCATGTCATGAATGCGACTTTTTCATTCCGAATCAGCCCCGGCAACGAAGATAATATCCGCCTCAGCAAGGCATTAGCAGGTGGGGTCTTGATGGATGTGGGCTGTTATTGCATTAATTCGATGCGTTTTATCACAGGGGAAGAACCCACTAGCGGCAAAGCATTCGCTTATTTTGGCGCAGAATCCGATGTTGATGAACGGACTGTCGCTACTCTACAATTTCCGTCGGGTGTTTTAGGTCATTTGGATGCCAGTTTACGCACAACCCAGACCCATATTTATGAAGTGCGTGGCACAGAAGGTCGTATTCTACTGCCAGAAAGTTATGTACCGAATTATGCCAGTGGTGAACCGACATACATCCATTATTGGAAAGGCAATGACTACGAAGCAATTGAGATTGCGGCGGCTGACCATTATCAGATTATGGTCGAAGACTTTGCGGATGCTCTACTGAATAACCGTCTACCGCGTTTTGACCCGCAAGATGCTGTCCATAATATGCGTGTTATTGATATGCTCTTACAATCGGCGCGGACATCCTAAAAATAGCGTGCAAGCAACTTAACGGTGTGCTTTTTGCCTGACAAGTTGCTCAATCGTGTGCGACAATTTCGTATGTAATTCGGTTTCAGTTGCATAGACGACTGAATGACTTGCAATGCCGCCAACAGTTGTCGAAAACGGCGCGTCGGCACGCCGTACATAGACAATTGGCTTATTTTTGGCAGCCGCATAGCCAATTTCAATGCCGACTCCGATAGCTTGTTCTGAGACTTCTGCAATCACGAAGTCAGTATGGTCGAGGGTATGTAAGGCTAATTCCATCATCGCGCTATGGTCTGCGGATGACAGTGAATAGCGGTCAACAAAGATGATGGGCTCGACATTGTAAAATTTTAATACTTGCTTAATCGCCTCAACAACGGGCGATAATTCCTCGCGGCTGTTCACTGCAATCGCAACATAGGCAGAGGTCATTTGAAGGATTCCATTCGTTTCTATTGTTTGTGTTACAGTGTTTATTATAACGGAGATTAGCGCGAAGTGTGAGCAACAATTTCTTCAACAAAAAATAGCAAAAAAGACGAGTCCTGAACTCGCCTTAGCACATAAGCAGACCCTGTTCATTGAATCTTTGCATTATCCGAAACAATCAGTTCGATATCGGATTCTTCAATGAAGCGCCCAATGTAGGGGTTATCAATCACGGGCATCATCATAGTATTTGAGTCGCGTTTGAGATTAAATTCGTATACGACTACGGAGCGCATTCCAGCGTACCAATGACGCACCAGCACACATTTTTCGACTTTCCAGCCTTTGTCGATAGCCGTCATCAGATGGTCGCCCCCTGCATAGCGTTCTGAGCTAGGATGCCAATGCTGCGTGGTTACATTCTGATACACCGTATGAAAGTTTGAAGCATTACTCGATTTTGCCATCAGCTTGTCCTTGTCGATAACAATTTCATAAAGAATAACACTTGTTACCCAAAAGTGCTGCAAAGTCCCTGAGATAATCGTAGCGAATTTTATACCTCACGAGATTTTTGTAGCGAAAAGTCAATTGCCTGTTTGAGTTGGGTCAGGGAAGTATTGCCGCCGGAACAAATCATGCCAACTGTTTTACCTTGTAATTGGTTACGCGCTTGATACATCGCTGCTAATGGTGATGCCCCTGCTGCCTCTGCCAATGTATGGGCGCGTTCTAACATCCAGACCATGGCTTGCAAGATACTTTCATCAGAAACCAGCACAAAATCATCGAGGTATTTTTGTAGAATTTCTTGTGGCAATTCAAAACCGTGTCCCGTCGCAAGCCCTTCGGCGATAGATTTGTTGGGGCGAATTTCAATTTGACCACTCCGCCATGATTCATAAGCGGCTGGCGACGCTGTGGATTGCACACCGACAACACGAATATTGGGATTGACAGTCTTGGCAACAATACATGTCCCTGCTGCCCCACTGCCACCGCCAATCGGCACATACAGCACATCTAAATTCGGCGCGGCTTCTAACAATTCCAGTGTTTCTGTGCCAACTCCGGCGATGAGATGCGGTTCGTTACCAGAATGCACATACCGATAACCGAATTCTGCTGTTAATTCTTCCACATGATGAACAGCATCATCAAAATTTTCGCCATGAAAAATGACTTCTGCACCGAAACCTCGCATAGCCGCCACTTTACCAAGATTAGCGCCTTGTGGCACAACAATCTTGACTGCGACACCAAATAATTGTCCGGCACGCGCTATCGACTGCCCATGATTGCCCGTTGAAGCGCCAATCAGACCGCGCTTGCGTTCGTCGTCGGATAATTGCGAGACAAGGTTAATGCCACCGCGAATCTTAAACGCGCCCACAGGCTGATAATTTTCATGTTTGATGTAAACGGCTGTTCCGATGAGGTCATCAATGGGTTGATAGCGATGGGTGGGTGTGGGTGACAGATAAGGTATGATGCGTTGGCGTGCTGCCAAAACATCGGTAAATTTTGGAATCATGTTATGACCCTTTATGGCTAATTAAACATGACTCTATTTTATGATTAACTGTCTTAATAGGTTAGCGCCAAGTTAGTCCGTTTGTGTTTCTTCTAATGGGAGGGCTTGGGCAATCGCAATCACTTCAATATCTGCCGGAATGGGCTTATCCAAATCTTGTGCCAAATCTGATAATTTCAAGATTTCGATATTATGATAACCGGCGACTTCCATAATGCGATAAATATTATCAAAACTTTCGACAACGCCACGCGGCTTGCCAGCAAAACGTTGAAACAGCGTCAGGTTGCGCGATAAATTCTCGATACCCGGTGCATAGGGGAAAGGCGCAATAACCCAACCGCCCTCAACTAGCACATGACGAAGATAGCGTAACAGATGCGCGAAGTCATCGGCTGTGCAAAATGCAGCAATCGCCTCAATAACATCGGGACGAAAACCGCGCAATGCCTCATGTAAGGGAGTCGTTGAGAGGCCAACCCCTTTTAAGGAAAGATTTTGCGGCAAGTGATACCACGAGAGGCGTTTTTGCTTATCTGCAATTGTTTCAGGCGTATCAATATCAATAAAATAGACATGCGGCATTTCTTCCGCCATCCAAATAGAGGTTGCGCTATAGCCTGTTTGTGGATTCACAACGACTGGACTTAATGTGGGGACACGGTGTAGTACACGACGGGTCGCTTCAATGATGCCAGACGAACGGAAAGACGCATAATTCGCCACTGTATCGTCTATCGTATTGGCTAAAAGTAACATCGTCCGCGCAGAAATACGCCCATTGAGTGTGCTGAGTGCTTCCGTCAGGCGTGACGGCAACAGTTGCGCTCGCGCACCTGCAAACAATTCAGAGGCTGTCACACGTTGATTGTGACCGAGTACCCATGCACCTGTTAAATCATATGTTGTCAATAAAGGATGTGTTTGAACCATAATTTTTTTGTGATAAATCCACGACCCCATCACTTTTTTGGATGATAAACGCCCTTTTCGAGGCTTCATCTCGCATAAAATAACACAGCGAGATAGTGTTTACAAGTTTAACAGAGGTACTTCATTAAATTGAGATAATAACAATAATTGTTAAGATGCCCAAGCATATCTTACACGAACAATGAATATAACGCAATGCTACAATTGTGATAAAATTGTAAAAATCTCAATCTAGCGACCTGCCATAATACTTACTTTATGGTAGCTGCCGATAAACTGCAATAGGACAGACGTAAGCCTAATGAATCTCAATGCGTCTTAATCACGAGCAACTTTGGATATACTGATATCAGCAAATCATAACTACAACAACATGCCAGTAGGGACTGTAAAACCGTAATAATGCCATAAAACTAGGGGATGCAAGGATAGACGTATGACAAATATTCGCACACTATCAGATAACGATTGGGAACGTGCAGTTGGCAATCAACCCGCTATGATATTGATGTCAACGGGTGAAAATCTGCGCGGTGATTTCAGCACACAATTCAAAAAATCCGCCGAAGAAAACGAAGAAATTCTCTTTGCACGGGTTGACCCATTTGATAATCCGCAACTTGCCAGTCGGTTCCAAGTCAAAGATAAACCTATTTTAGTTGGTTTTTTATGTGGAGAAACGCTAGTACGACGTGTGCGCCCGTGGGGGACAGATGTTGTATTGGCTCTCGAACTACTACAAGATAAATATGAGGAGTTAAACCCCGAAATGTCCGATAATATCAATGAAGAAACAACAGAACAAAGTGCTATCGCTAACGATAAACCCGTCGCAGTTACCGATAACGACTTTCAAGAAAAAGTTATCGACTACTCGAATGAAATGCCCGTTCTCGTCGATTTTTGGGCAGAATGGTGTGGACCCTGTCGCATGGTCGCCCCGATTATGGAAAAACTAGCGGCGGAGTTTGCCGGACAAATTCGTGTGGCGAAGGTCGATACCGATGCCAATCCGGGACTGTCACAATCATTCCAGATTAGAAGCATCCCGTCGATTATGGTATTCAAAGAGGGCAAACTCATCTTTAGCCAGCCCGGTGCCTTACCTGAACCCGCGTTCCGCGACTTGATTCAGCAGGTGATTGCACTAGATGTAGCGGCAGCAATGGCTGAACAGGAAGCCCAGCAGAATATACCCAGTTCCGAAAGCTAAATAACGCTTCAACAGTGAGGACTTTAAGAGGGATAGGCTATTTTCCAGCTATCCCTCTTTTGATTCATTAAGCGTAACTGCTCAGGTAGGTATAAAGGGTCGTCCAAGCAGAGCCTCATAAATAACTTGGATGACATTTTGCCCCTGTTTACGGGCAGTTGAGATATAACTGCGAATATCACAGAAAGTTTCAGCAC
>JAUZRW010000061.1 GCA_030950085.1 Anaerolineae bacterium | reverse complement strand
CTATCTATGGTGCGGCACGCTCTTAGCCCTCACTTCGTCTTTTTATAACACTTTATAACGAAAAGTAGCTCTCGACATATCGCCGTAGGCTACTTTAATGTGCCAAAGTCTAGGGGGCATAGCGCGCTATGCCCTTACGACAGAATTCTAAAAACTTACCAAAGGTTACTATTTTATTTGGCAGTGTTTATATTTGGCAATCATCGCCGACACCATCACCATCGCGGTCTGTCTGTTCGGGATTAAAGATATTGACACAATTATCATCAATGTCGCTAACCCCATCACCGTCCACGTCCAATTCTTGCGTTGGGGCTTCCGTTGATTCTGCTGGAATAGGCGTATCTGTTGGCTGAATAGGCGTAGAAGCAACTTGCGAGATTTGCAAAGTATAACTGCCAAACGCTGTGTTATCAAAGCCTGTAACAAGTACAGTATAAGTACCCGATGCTGGTAGCGTATAATCCAAGATGCGACTATCACTGACCGATGTATAGTCATCATTGAAGGCTAATTGGCGACTATTAGCCCCTAATAGCGCAACAGTCGAGTCAAAACTTGCTGTCACGATAATATCTATGCGCTGACCCACTTCGCCGCTAAATGTCCAACGGTCATCAATCCCTGCTGATACAGTACCCGTTACCGTTTGCCCAACCGATATTGAACCACTCGTCGATACAGGAATTTGTGTCGCTGCAATAGTAGGTTCTACAACAGACTCTGTTACAATAACACGCACTTCTTCTGTTGTACTAACAGTCGTTGCCACCGCTTCTTCTATCGACATGCTGAGAGTCAACGTATAGCTACCACTAGATGCACTATTGAGGCTATTGACCTCAATCGTATATGTTGCATCTGTTGACAGCGTAAAATTCACAATGCGACTATCGCCAACATCTGTGAAATCATCATTAAAGGCTAATTGACTGCCATTGACCCCTAACAAAGATACTGTGGAGTCAAAACTTGCAGTGACAGTGATGTTCACCACCTGCCCAACTTGTCCGCTAAATGCCCAGCGTTGCTTATCGCCGACAGCGATATCACCTGAAACAGTTTCTCCGAAATTGATTGTATTCGTGCTTGAACTAGGGCTTATTGCTGCCGTTGGTATTGTCGTTGGTGTATCGGATGTTGTTGCTTGAGACAATCGTAAAGTATATGAGCCACTCAATGAATTATTGAAACTACCGACCACTATGGTATACGTCCCATTTGATGGCAACGGCACATTAACAAGGCGGCTTTCTGTGAGGCTGCTCTCATAGTCATCATTGAAATCGACTTCTACACCACGCGAATCAAGTAATCTCACTGTCGAGTCAAATGTCGCTATGACAGTCACATCGACGACCTGACCGCTTTCTCCTGTAAATGTCCAACGCTGCTCATTACTCACATCCACAGAGCCATTAACAGTTTGTCCCATTGCAATCGTCGAATCTGCCGCACCGCCACCTTGTCCGAGTGATGCGCCTGTTGTTACCAAACTTAATGTATAAGCACCACTCCGTGAGTCATTGAAACTCGCCACGACGATGGTATATGTTCCCGCACTCGGTAGGTTGATATCCAGCAAACGACTATCACTGACCACACCGTCATAATCATCGTTAAAACTCAACTGAGTTCCATTAGTATTGAGTAGTGCCACAGTCGAGTCAAACGTTGCCGTCACGACAATATCGACATTTAGGGCGCTATCAGTTGTGAATGTCCAACGGTCCGATTCGCCAACGCGCATTTGCCCCTCTACCGATTGCCCCATACTGATAGTGCGAGAACTTGATGTCGCTGTTGTCGATTCAGAATCGCTCACACTCAGCGTATAAGTGCCACTCGCAGTAGCACTAAAACTCGCTACGGCAATGATATACTCACCCGTAGCAGGGAGCGTAAATGACCCGATTCGGCTAATGCTGGTTGCGCCAAAATCATCATTAAACGCGATTCGCTCTCCTGTGGGTGCGAGGAGGGCGAGGGTTGTATCGAATGTCCCTTCCACACGGATAGTCAAGACTTGCCCACTTTGCCCACTCAAAAGCCATTCGTCGATATTGCCAGCGACCAGATTACCTGTTGCGGGCGTATCAATAGTCATAATACGCGAGGCAGATATTGTGGCAGCCGATGGTTCAACTATGAGTGAATAGGCACCACCACGACTATCGAAACTCTCTACAAAAATGGTATAGACTCCGCCAATAGACAAATCCAAATTACGAATGAGGCTATTCCGTCCACCGCCACCGTCATCATCAGAACCAATTTCTTCACCACTGCTATTGATAACACGTAGTTTCGTATCAAATTCTGATGAAGTCGCTGCAATATTAACGGTCATGCCGCCTTGTACAGAGATTTGCCATGCAGCAGGTGTGCCATCAGAAACATCAGAAATAGTCTGACCGATGTTCAATGTTTGTGTGCCAATGGCTTGTGCCTCAACGGTATCAATCACACTTTGGCTTTGGAAGAGAACAACACTTGCTGCACCTTCAATCAGTGCCAGACTATAACCGCCCGATGCACTAGACGAAAAACCGGCAGCAGCTATGGTATATGTGCCATCAGCAGGTACGACAAAGGCTTCAATTTGGCTGTTCACTGTGCCGCCAAAATCGTCATTGAATGCCAATTCACGACCTGATGAATCTAGCACTCGCAGCACCGTATCAAAATCACCCTGCATTGTCACCGTGAGAACCTGCCCATCACGCGCCGAGAATGTCCATTGGTCAGTCGATGCTGGGTTCAAAAATGCGCCCACAGTTTCACCGATATTGATACTCGCATCAGCCCCGACAACAGCTAATGCTTCCACAGTACCCGATGTGATTGAGATGCTATAGTTGCCGAACAAATCTGCGCTATAAGCGGCAACTTCAATGCGATAGACTCCATCGGCAGGAACAATGAAATTTTCAATACGACTATTGGATGCGCTGGAAAAATCATCATTGAAGCCTAAAACACTACCGAAGGCATCAAGCAGTGTCACTGTTGTATCGAAATCACCGTTGATATCAACCGTAATAACTTGTCCGGCAACTCCTGAGTATGACCATCTTTCATCTGCCCCTGCGGAAACTTGCCCATTGGCTGTTTCATTGAGTCCAATCGTGCGAACATCTAATGTTGAATCACAGGCATCACCCAGACCATCTCCGTCGGTATCTATCTGACTAGGATTAGGCACTGTCGGGCAATTATCAATCTCATCTGCTAGGGTATCTCTATCACTATCTGTCAGAATGTCGCAAGCATCGCCTTCGCCATCACCATCCGAATCAAGTTGGTCGGGGTTATACACCGATGGGCAATTATCAGCATCGTTGAGAACGTTATCCGTATCAGGGTCATTCTCATTGACGAGAACCGCGTCACCCACCTGAGTTTCGCCACCCTCTACAGGAACTTCAACTTCATTCTCAACAACATTGCCACTCACATCTTCAATCAAAAGACGAATATTATAGGTATCATCGGGGGCTTCGCTTTGCTCTAATATGAATGATTCAAAAGGCTTGCTGCCAAACTCAAATTCGTTACTAGAAGGAGTCAAATTCAGCCGCGTTTCGCCGCGTTGGGGTGGACTGAACAAATACGGGATAAATTTATCGCCTTCTTCGGGTTCATACTCAGAAAAATTCACCGTATCTTCTATATCTGTAATTCCCCATATCACACGCGGTTCACCTGTGATGAGGTTAAATACCATCTCGACTTCTAGTGCTTCACCCTCTAAAGGTTGAACAATGCCCAACATTGAACCAGAATTTGGATTGAAGGGATTACGAATGATGAGTGCCGGAACGTCTTGCTCGTCATTTTTCAAGAAGAAGACATTGCCATCCCATTCAACCGAGTCAAAGCGTGTCAGTTCACGAAAATCGACAACCAAGCGTTCATCAGGATTATCAGTAGGTGCTGTCACAAGCATCGTAACTTGGGCAATAGAGGTATTTTGTGTATCGAGTTCAATTGTGAAACCGCCTGTCGCACTGCTCTCCTGTAACTCATTGATACGGGCTTCGGGCCAAAACAAAACCGATTCATCGACAGTATCATAAAAATCATTGAGGAAGTCGCGCCATGTATCATTGCTCGTATTAACTGTTTCAAGATAACCCATCACACGCGCATTTTCGCGGAAAACACGCTGATTACGGGGGAAAAAAATCGAAATACCTTGTGAGGCAGCGAGTGATGGTGATGTGCGGTGCAGCAAAACCATAGAGCTGCGTAAATCCAAAATCGTTTGTGCTTTTTGTATCGCTGTTTCGTCATCCGATAATTCTGTGAATTGCTCAACAAACTGGAACAAATCCGCCACCGACAAATTGTCCGCACGGTCAGCTTTGGCAAGACCACTTGTAAAACCACCAAATCCGATTGTTCGAGTCCGTGCGACAAATAGCTGGTCTGCAACTTCGGAATTGTTAAGAACATCCCCAAAGGCATTGAGCGCATTATCTAATGTATCGACTTGTGATAAATCAACTAAGGTCATGGAATAATTATCGTAGCGATTTTGACGGTCATTTTCGTAGTAGGCAACGAAATTATTGACAATCACTTCACCAAGTTCGCGGGCATCCATACTGGGATTATTATTCAAATCAAACAGCGTAAAGCCATAATCCCAACCATCACCGGGGACAAGTTCTTCACTAGCAACGCCGTAACGGGCGTAGGGTGCAATAGTCTGATACACCTCATAAGCCGACATCAAACAGGCATCAAAGCCGATAAGATCTAACTTTGGCACATCGGTTTCTGTCGTTATACGTTTGAGAGCAACATCCAACTCATTGAGCGTCAAACTGTCATATCCCGATGGTTCATCATTCGCAATCCCTGTCCATGCCCCACCATGATCCCAAATGACCAGCGCATAGCGTTTAGCCGGAAAATTGCGAATCGCCCAAATGCCAAAATCTGCCAATATATTAGGGTCTCCGGTATTGGTTTCGCCAATTTCTTCCAATAGCTGTGACCCAATCCCTTGTCCGGGGTCAGCTTGTAACAGGTAGCGTCGTGTATCTGACCAATCGCCCTCATCTGTAACATAATTTTCGGTACGGTCAATTTGGATAAGCCAATTAACTTCTTCTGGGGGACCCTCAAATTCCATTTCATAAAAATCGCGCAAGGCAGCCCCTTCAAGGTCGTTGTCGGCAGCCATATAAACTAAAATCGTCCACTCTGCCTCTTTGTCTCCAGCCAATGGGACAAAATCGTCCGCCAATTCGCTCGTGGTGCTTGTTGCAGTGGGTAGTTGAAAACCACTATCAGGTGTAGCAGTTGCCGCTAAAACAAATTCTGTTGGTAGGGCAGTGGGTGTATCTGTTGCCGCAGGGCCCGAAATGGGTTCAATATAATAGACTTCTCCGAGTGCCTCAGCAGACCAGCCCTCTATGCCAGATTCGAGTACCACAACGCGATACCAATTCAACTCATTGACACAAACAGGACCCTCAAGTATCTGTAAATTTGTCTCGCCTACTAAAACAGTAACTTCGGCATTAGAAGTCGAAGCCCCAGCACGCAGCCGTAAGCCACCCGCCGCACTCTCGTTAGCAATCGTTGTCACCTGTGCATAATCGCCCACTTCTAAGCGACTCAGCGCGGCAATACCGCAAACTTGCTGCCCTAATGTCAGGATTCCAGAAAAAATGAAAATAACAATCCATATAATAAAGAGAATTTTGACCAAGCGAAACTTAAGCATTGTGATTCTATCCTTCATCACGGTTTGCCACACTGACCATATTGTAACGTTAAATTACGAGTTTACGCTAGCGAATTTCTAACGTTTCGCGCTAAAATAAGCGTAATGTTCCGCAAATTTAGCAAATAAATAGTCAATTTCTAAACATTAAGTATGTTTTACAAACATTTGACGTACAATCAATCATCAAAAGTCCCTTTTGGAGTTTCATCGCGCCTCACACAAAAAGGCATAGTGAGATAGAGTCTACAGGTTTAATAGAGGCACTCTGTTAAACAAGAAAGAAGGTTGTTATGGAAGTAAAATCGAGCGATTTTAGCGATGTATTCGTGTCTTATCGGCGCAAAGATGTTGAATTTACGAAGCAACTGGTCGCAGAACTCCAAAAAGCAGGTAAGGAGTGCTGGATAGATTGGGAAGATATCCCACCCGGCAGCGTTGGTTTTAGTGATGATATCAAACGCGGCTTAGAAGGGGCGGATGCCTTCATCGCTATCCTGACACCCGATTATCTCGAATCACCTTACTGCATGGATTTGGAACTTAAATATGCGGTAGAACTCAAAAAGAAACTCATTCCGATTGTGCTAAAAAAATTTGATGGCTATGAAATTCCGGCAGATATCAGCCATATTAATTGGATTTACTTTACACCTCATGCTGGACACGAGAATCTATTTGAAGAATCTATGCCAAAGGTGCTGCAAGTTCTTGATACGGACTTAGAGCATGTTCGCGCCCATAAACGCTTGTTATTACGCGCCCTAGAGTGGGACTCCAATGAGCGCAAGTCGAGCTATTTGCTGCGTGGGAATGTCTTAGTAGAATCAGAAGCGTGGATAGCTGCTGCCGCCAATAAATCACCTGACCCGACTGAACTTCAAGCCCGATTCGTTTTGGAGAGTCGGAAAGCCGCAACTGCCCAACAACACCGTCTCTTAACATTGGCAGGTGTGGCTGTCGTGGTCATGGCAATTCTCAGTATCTTTGCAGGGTGGCAATGGCGCGTAGCAGAAAACAACAAACGGATTGCTGAATCGAATGAGCAACTTGCCCTAATTAACGCAGAAGAATCGCGTAGTTTAGCCTTAGCTGCTAGTTCTCAACTTAATCTCAATAACAATAATCTTGACCTTGCAGTTGCCTTAGCCTTGCAAGGTAGTAGTATTGAAAATCCTCCACAAGATACGGTACTTGTTCTCGATGAGGCAGCGCATTTACCGGGGACGCGCTATGTTCTGGCGGGTCATACAGGAAATGTTAATGCTGTTGCCATTCATCCCGATGATGAGCGCGTTTTATCTGCCAGCAGTGATGGCACAGTCAGGCTCTGGAATATCAAGACAGGTGAACAGATTGCCATATTTGAAGGGCATGAAAGCGCAGTCAACACGGTTGTTTTGAGCCTAAATGCTGAACAGGCTTTTTCCTGTGATGATTCTGGTACCACAATCGTATGGAATGTTGCAGATGTAACAGAAGTACGGCGTTTTGAAAGTGACCATGAGGCTTGTAATGACCTACTCGTCATGCCCGATGGCGAGTCTCTCTTAGCTGCCTATAACGACAGGACACTCATTTTATGGGACATCGAAATGGGCGAAATAAGCGAGCAAAATAATGACCATCTCAACCCTATCGGCTCATTAGCCCTCAGCGCCGATGGCACGCGCTACGCCTCAGCAGAAAATGATAGCGTCGATGACAACCCCATTCAGATTATTGTCTGGGATGTTGAGACAGGTGATGAGCTAGGTCGCCTTGAAAATATTAGCGGCAATGTGATTGATTTTGACTTTTCGGCAGATGGACAAGATATATTTGTTGCCTTAGATAGTACCGGCATTATCCAACGCTGGAATATTGAAAGTGGCGAAATTGTTCAGTCTTTGATTGGACACATTAGTAGAACAGGTGCTGTTCGCATTTTTGCCAACGGTGCTTTGGCTGTAACAGGTTCACCAGATAATACGGCTGCGTTATGGAAGTTGGACAATTCAACTGAAGTTCAGTCAATGTGGCAATTTGTGGGTCATGGCTCGGCGGTCTTTGACCTTGCTGTGACATCAGATGGCAATACCCTCGTTACAGCGTCAGCCGATGATACTTTACGAGTTTGGGATATCCAAAATAGTACGGTTCGCGCTACGGGCTTTGGACACCAAGGCTTTGCGGAAAACATTGTCTTGGCTGCTGATGGCGATAGGGCATTCAGTATCAGCCAACGAGACGATAATATCTTCGCTTGGGATACGGCTACTGGGAGCGTCCTTGCCTTTGATGATGACATACAATCTGCTCGGATTTCTGGCTTAGTCTATAATGCCCCGACCAAGACAATCATGACCACCAACCGTAATGGAGAAGTCTTCCTCATTGATGCTGAAACGGGCGACACAATCTATGATTTATCGGGCTTACATTCCGGTTGGGTGCCGGGACTGAGCATGACACCCAACGGTCAGCTAGGGTTCTCGGCTGACCGCAATAGTGTGCTTGCCATTTATGATTTGACAGACGGTTCAATTTCCGACTCCATCAATCTGGCTGAATTACTTGAAATGGATCGATACCGTCCCCTGCGTCTTGCCGTCAACAATGCGGGTACGATTGTTGCGATAACATCATCGGAAGGTGTTGTCACATTATTAGATATTAGCACACAAGAAGTCGTCCAGCAGTTGAATACATCGGCAAGTGGATGGGCAATTCAATTCACACCAGATGACTCACTCATTGCAATTGGCTTAAGCAACCGGCAAATTGAACTCTTTGATGTTGAATCTGGCAACTTGCAGCGCACCTTTATCGGGCATAATGATTCATTGGATGATTTGGCATTCATTGATGAGGGTCAATTCCTCATATCTGCTGCGGATGACCAAACTGTGCGTTTGTGGCGCGTGGCGGATGGTGAGCAGTTACGCAGGGTGACATTGTTCGCACCAATTTATGGTTTAGATGTAACGAACGATGGTAGCCTAGTCGCGGTTAGTTTGAATAATGGTCTAGTACACTTCATCAATTTGTCACAATATTCTGTGGATGAACTGATTGCATGGGTTGGCGAGAATCGTTATCAGCAAGACTTCACTTGTGATGAAATACGAGTTTATCGCTTAAACATTGAAAACCCAGATTGCTCTTAACAATTGTATCGCACAGGTTAGCGATATGCAGCAATAGCACTCGACCACAAAAGCCCCTTTCGGGGTTTCATCTCGCCTCACACAAAATTGCAAGGTGAGAGAGGTGTTAGAGCGTTATCACAAATAGTTTGTTAAACAAGTTTTTATGTAGGGGCGCAAGGCATTGCGCCCGAAAAGCACATAATGTAATCTTCAAAAATTAAGTTGGTCATGTAATAGTACACGACCAAAAAAGTTTTTGAGGTTTCGTAGGGGCGACAGCGTGCTGCGCCCAATCTTCAAGAATTAAATTGGTCAAGTAATAGTACCGATATCCATATATAGAAAAGGGTAGTGCAACATGAAAAAATTAGTCATTGTCAGTATTTTGATGACCTTGATTTTATCATCATTCGGACTTGTAGCAGCACAACATGATATCCAAATAGGTCTATCTGTACCAACCTATGAGCAAGATTTCTATGTGCTATTAGTTGATAATGCGCGAACGGCGGCGGAAGAAGCAGGTGTTACACTCGTTGTCCCCGAAACAGATGCCTTATTAGATATTGACGCAGAACTCGCTAATGTCCAAATGCTAATAGAAAGTGGTATTGATGTTCTTTTACTCTATCCAGTTGATGATGTTCTCAGTTTAGGGGCAGTCGAAGCAGCCGCCGAAGCCAATGTGCCTGTTGTACTACTAGAAGCGGATGTACTGCGTGCGGCAAGCGATATAGAAGACTTAGGAATTGTCGGTGTTGTCACAACAGATGCCGAAATCGTTGGCGCAGATGTTGCTGAATACTTATGCACCGAACTTGATGGCGAAGGCACCGTTATCACTCTCATGGGTGTGGGCTTAACGGGAGAAGAAGAAGTTGCACTGGAATCCCAACCGGCATATCAATTAATGACTGCCTATGCAAGCAGTATCGAGACCTACTTTACCGAAAGCTGCTCTGGTATCACGCTACTTGTCGAAGGAACAGATACCTATACCAATGCCGACAGTCTTACAAACTTCAGTACACTCATTGCAGACAATACACCGGATGCCATCATAACAGGAGATGCGGTCCTGACAATTGATGTTGTTAATGCCGCACGCCGCGCACGTTTACGTGGATTAATCGTTATCGGGCTAGAGCGCAGTGATGATGTCTTAGGTGCTTTAGAAGCCGGACAAGTCACCCTCGTCATAATTCCTGACCCAGTAGAATTAGGAAGTTCAGGTATGAATGTTGCAGTTGCAGTATTAGATGATGCTGTAAGCGATACTATGATGACAGTGAATGCTGTCCGTGTGGATGCTGAACTTGCCGAACAATATCGTCCAAGCTGTGATGATGATGAATGTTAATAGTAACATTGCTTGTTGTAGATAGGATGCAAACCATTGTTAAGAGGCGACCCAAATCGCCTCTTGTTTAACAAACTATCTCTGTTAACCCACTAAACGCTATCTCACTTTGTCATTTTGTGGGAGACGCGATGAAATCCAGAAAGGGGCTTTTTTTATCTAATGTCAACTTTCAATGCGCGTAATGCGTCCTTCTAATTCAGGTGCAAGGGGTGTGTTGTTGCGGATATAATCGGCAACCACTAAATCAACCGGTGCGCCGAAATCAAAGGGGTCAATCGCATTTTCCGCCAGCATGACAAAATCATCGCCCCCATTCCGAATAAAATCATTGGTCGCTACGGAGTAAATAGCATCAAGGTCTAGCGGTACAAAGTGACCATCAGCATCCATCACCTCGACAAAAACGATTCGATTACCCATTGGGCGCGTTGGATTCCATGTGTAGCGTAAGCCGGATATCTGCAAAAATCGTCCCGAACCCCGTACTGTCGCATCGCCACCAAGCGATACGCCGTGTTCAAGCATCGCCATGACATCAACACCTGTTAATTCCATTGTGCTGACGATGTTCCCGAACGGCAAAACAGCCACCACTTCGGCTTCGGTAATTTCTCCTGCATCAATATCCGCACGAATACCGCCACTATTATAGACAGCAATATCTACAAACATCTCAGCACGAATAGCGTCGGTGATGAGATTGCCGAGTATACACTCTGTTTCGCGGCAAGGGTCGCCCCCTATCAGATAGACTTCTGCTTCGCCCAAAACGACTCCCGCTTGTGTCGTGACAATTTCAGAAACAAGGGCTTCGATATTTGCATCAGGAACAATGCTTTCATCCATGAAAATATTGTCTCCACTCCACGCTGTTAACACACCCTCAGCATCAAATACCATATCCAAATGACCTAGAAAATCATTGCCTTCGGATGTCTGCACAACCAAAACAGGGTCTCCACTCAGGCTTTCTGTCACCATCGGGTATGGCTGTGGCGCATCTGCTACAGAATTGCTCAACAAAACATTGTCTGAGCCACCAACAATCACATCGACACCCGAAACAGCAGAGGCTAAGACAGTATTTTCTAATGCCTCACGATGGGCAATGATAATAATCTTGTTGATACCCATACTTTCTAATTCGGCAACCATCGCCTGTACAACTTGTGTTTCATCTTCAAGGAAAATCAAATCCGTACCGGGACTCGATAATATGGGGGCGGTTTCATTACCAAGACCGATGATTCCGATTTGCTCCCCACTCCGTTCAATAACAATATACGGGGGGATACGGTCAGCCAAAATAGGCGATGCACTGAAATCAATATTGGCGGCAATCATCGGGAAGTCAATCAAGTTAAGGAAGTTCGCAACCCCTTCATTACGCCCGTTAAATTCATGATTGCCTAATGTCATGGCATCATAACCCAGCGCATTCATAATCTGTGCGTTACCTTCAAAATGTGTGGGATTGATATAGCGGTCGCCACCATCCAACAATAAAACATTAGCGCTACTCGTACGCGCTTCGTTGATAATTGTCGCCTGTTTTGCAACACCGCCGATACCGTCATCGGCTTCGTTCTCGTCTAGTGCATTATCGGTATGGAAAATCGTCAGTTGATATGCCCCGTCTTGGGCGACAATCGGCATAGTGAAAATGAGTACCAAGAGAATAATCGTTATATAGCGCATTTTCTACTCCAACCTTAAAAATTATTTGACATATATTAATGATAAC
>JAUZRW010000060.1 GCA_030950085.1 Anaerolineae bacterium | reverse complement strand
TCGTACTCGTCTCGGTGCTGAAACTTTCTGTGATATTCGCAGTTATATCTCAACTGCCCGTAAACAGGGGCAAAATGTCATCCAAGTTATTTATGAGGCTCTGCTTGGACGACCCTTTATACCTACCTGAGCAGTTACATTTTGTATAGAAATCTTGGCGTTTTGGCGTTTTGGCGGTTCATCTTTTTGTAGTTTTTTACCCGACGTTACTTTGTTTAACAAACTATCTCTGATACCCCTCTAATATTGGTCTCACTTTGCAACTTTGTGTGAGGCGCGGTGACTCCGAAAGGGGCTTTTGCTAGGGTCGAATTAAATTCAGAATGTGCGATAGGCGCTTGAGGTCGCTGACTTCGCGGGCGAGTTGTTGCCCACAGCGTACATGAAAGGCATAGCGTTCTTCGTCATCAGCGTAGGCTCTCCATGCTGCAAAACGAATCATCGCCGCCACTAAATCATCACTCGGCACTTCTGAGGCATTCAGCACAAGGCGAAAAAATTCAGGCTTTTGTGTGAAGCGATAAATTTCATCAGGCGTACACATATCAACATCCGACAGGCTCATTGGTGGGCGCGGCGGCATACTATGAAGCATATTGTCACCGACCATAAAGCCGACATTCAACACTTTAATTTCTACGGGTATCATACGATTTTCGCGTTGGTCACGCAGCACCATATCCGGCACTGCCTCGCCGAGAACCAATTCGCTGATGAGTTGGTCATCTTTAATCTCAATTTTGTAGATGACTCCAATCGCGTGAATATACTCCACGTCTCTATCTGTATTGGCAATCGGCACTTTGACAAATGCCCCAAAATCGTGCTGTCCGCCAATGTCTCGACTATGTGTGCCGCAATCAAAGCCGCGTGTACTGGCACGCAAAATGCGCCCAACGCGAGGGTTGATCTTTTTTTCATTGGTCGTCAATGTCTATTTCTCCCCACATACCATGATATCGTTTTTCACTTCGCGCCAAATCCTTTCCGCGAGTCTTTGCTGTTAGTGTACTGCCAACCAATTCTTTTCGCACGCGGCGCACCTGTGCATTAATCATTTCTTGTAATTTGCTGCGGTCTTTGCCACCGACCCATGCCAGTTCATCAGCACGGGTAATGGCATATGGATAAGGATTGCGCCCCTGTAATTTGCACTGATACACCAATAAGGCGTGCAGGTCATCAACCCGTTTTTTATCGCGTGCCACCCACATCGGGATATCGACACGCACAATTTTTGAATGATGTTTGTTATAGACCTTGAGGTAAAAGAAGGCAATTTCATAACTCACGCCCTTATCGCGGAATACTTTATTTTGGGGCGACGATTGCACCATAACGGCTGACCGTTCGCCATCACTCAGCACACGGTTGAAAAATTGCACATCACGCAAGCCTTCTAAATCACCAGCCCGCGATAACGATGCTTGATTGATACGCAGTTCATCGTGACTTTCAAATGTGAGTAAGTAGAGCAATTGGATAAAGCGTTTACTGCGAAAGGGATTATCGAGATAACCGGCGAGTGTTGCCCCCGCATCATGCAAATGTATCATTGCGCCAATATAATCAGCCATCAAATCACGGCTTTCACGAGAATCATCACTTGGTAGGTACATCAGGCGATTATCATAGAGCGAAATTAAGGGTATCCCTGCTTGCCGCCGTTCCCATGAGACTTCAGCTAGTTTTCGCATTTCTTCAACTGTGCGACGGTCATCAACAGTACGATTACGAATCACACGCCCGTAACGATCATGTACATGGTCTTTGTGGAACTTCAATTCAGGGAAAGTATATTGTTCCGGTGTAATATCTGCCCCATGATGATAAATATACAAGCCGATATTGATAAGATAATAATGAACGGGCGCGAGTTCATCGGGATAAACTTGACTCCCATCTGCGGCTAATAACATGGCGTGTTCTGGCAATTCAGGTTCTTTGCCAATGTAGTTTATCGGTTCAGCATCCGCCAAATCGACAGGGGCAGCCCCCCGATAGCCGCTAATATCACTACTCCGAACCCAATCAATCCGTTCACGCACTGCCGCTAAATCTCCAGCTTCATCAAAGCGAATACGGGCTAAATCAACACTTTCGGTCAAGTCAAAATCGAGCTTTTCGAGCATCGACCCCATTTTATAGACCTGTTCGACAATCCGGTTGAATTCTAAAGACATATTTTCCCCTAATTTTTGTATTTCACGATGGTCTGGAAAGAAAGCCCCTTTCGGGGTTTTACTGCGCCTCACACAAAATTGCCAAGTGAGACAAGCATTAGAGTATCATGGTAGATAGTTTGTTAAACAAGATAAACAGATATCGAAAGTCATTATATCAGACTGCGTTATGACAAGTCTTGAAAATAAATCGCGTTTTGTAGTAGCATGATGCCTCTACAAAGAAATCTTAAAATATAGTAACTGCTCAGGGGTATTGTAACGGAAATTGAGAAAAGATGGTACAATCTGAAACATGAATGAGATACGCGAGCAATTGAGACAACTGAATAAAGAACAACTGATTGACATCATCTTGGAGATGCGTGGGCAGATTG
>JAUZRW010000006.1 GCA_030950085.1 Anaerolineae bacterium | reverse complement strand
TTTCCAGTAGCAAATAGTCGTCAATAAGCCTTTCTTTATTCAGTTGTTCCAGTTCTTCTCGTTTTGTCAGCATGACTTTAGTATACTTCTTTTATTCACTTTCGCTCTCCACAATCTCATGGATAGCTGAATAGATACGAAGTATTTTCGCGATGGCTTCATAATAGGTCATTATGGGTTATATCTAATCAGTGGTCAAGATACGATTGCTGGGTCATAAAATCTTGCTTAACACCGCGCACGTTATAGGGTATGATGGCAGTCGTTTTGGATGATGAAAATTGTTTGGAGATTGATATCTTATGCGTGATAGAACAATGCAACAGCGTATTACCGTTGTGCTAGGAGTTGTACTCGTCTTTGCGATGCTTTCCAGTACTGCGATTGGGTTGCTACGGAATCTAGGGCAGCGAGGTAGCTCGAATTCACATGCCCAAGCAGCAACCTCAGTAGCGCCCCCAACTGTTCCCCCGCCTATTAGTAATTTGGAGAGTATTGATTTTTCAGAGACATACTTACATCCATCGGGCTTGTTTACGGCGGCTCTACCAAGCGGCTGGCAAGTCACAAATGAGACCAGTACAACCGGCGAAGCACAAGTGACGATGCGAAATAGCACACAATTGAGTGTCGTAGAAATCCGTGTCACCCGTCCGACATCTGAACAAGATATTAGTACAATCGAGGGTGTCAGTGCGATTTTCGACGACTCATGGCTAACATCTAGTTGGCGTGAATATTCGACATGGGATGAAAGCGCCCGCACTATTGAAGATGGTCGCGTGGTTATCGACTTCAACTTGAGCCGTTCTGGACAAACTTATATTGGGCGGCAAGAATCGTTCACGGATGGCACATGGGTTTATTCTGTGCGTGCTGTGACACCGGGCAATGCCTCGCAGATGTTACAGTATGTGCTTGACAATGAAGTCAATAGATTCCAAATGCTTGAGCAATATGTTGGCGCACCCTTAGAATGGAATGCTTATTTTGATGGTACGAGCAATTATATCATTCGCTATCCGAGTACGTGGGCAGTTGTCGATAGTGCACAGGGCGCTCCGGTGAGTATTAATGGGGCAAATGCACAGTTACGGGTTGAGGCTTTAGAAGCAACAGTGGATAGTGAAGAGGCAGCAAGCGCCTATACGGAAGGTTTGCGAGGCGGTATCAACGTGCTATCGGTTGAACCTGTAGAACAATTCGACGCATCGGGTTTCAATGTTGCTTATACGCTTTCGACTTTAGATGGCGCAACCCAAAGTGGGCTTGTCACTATTCTCAATGATGATGAAGGCTCTTATGCTGCCAATCTTCTATTAACGGATATCAGCGACACAGACCTTAATACTGTTGATATTGAAGCCGAAGATACACCACAAACTGTCTCAGAGGCGATTGCTTTGTTAGGCACTTTTTCGCTCAACCCAGATATGAATCTAGTAGCTGCTGAATAGGTCTATCAAACAAAATAATGCTATAATGACATAGGCAGGGCATAATATCCTGCCTATTTTGCTTGCACAATCAGAAATTATGTTCTATACTGTGTCGATGTTCCATTCCCCACCATAACAACAAAAAATATGGAATATAGTGCGAGATTACATTCACTATCACAATGAGACACCATGATTATCTACGTTTACGGTGACATCTTTTATAGTCCAGCACGGGTATTGGTTAATCCCGTCAATATCGTTGGTACAATGGGTAACGGCTTAGCCTATGATTTCAAGCGATTCTTCCCGACAATGTATGAATCTTATCGAGAATTATGTCATGATGACCGTTTTCAGGTAGGGCAATTACTGCTCTATCGTAGCGCCCATAAATGGGTACTGAATTTCCCGACTAAACGCCATTTTCGTGCGGATTCTCAGCTAGAATATATTGAAGATGGACTCAAAAAGTTTGTGCGAACTTATGCTGACCAGAATATCACATCGGTATCTTTTCCAGCATTAGGAACAGGTTCAGGTCATCTGAATTGGGATGAAGTCCGCCCTCTCATGGAGGCATACCTTGCCCCCTTGCCCATTTCGGTATTTATTCACTTATTCGATGATGATACACCCTTTGCTAACGAACAACGTAATACCCGTGCCATGCGGAGTTGGCTCAATGGACAGCCAAAAATTGTCTCATTCAAGACATTCTGGAAAGACTTACTAAAAGTGGTGCGAAGTGGTGCAGATTTCCATACGCTTGAATCGCATATGCCATTTGAAGTTGTCGCAACAGAGGCTCGCGGACGACAACGACTCAGTTTGAAAATAACGCCGAAACGCCAAGATTCGATATTCGTAGCAGAAACACAATTGCGCGATTTGTGGCAGTATATTCGGCGGGCGGGTTACATTCTGCCGCAAAATTTACCAGCAGGCTTAGAAGAACATGCTGACACTATTCTGGCATTATTGGGCGAACTTTCGACCATGCGTCCGGTACAATTAGCCACGGTCAATAGCGATACGATTATTGGCTTACACTATATTCCACCCATTGACCACAAAGGGCGTGGTCACGAGATTGAATTATAGTAGGGACGGCATATATGCCGTTCGCCAAAGCCCTCACGGATAGCTGAATCAATACGAATCATATCATTGGGAACGCATTATGCCCGGAAACAGCACTAATATTTTCATTTCTTACGGACGTGCCGATGCGCGTGAACTAGCGATTCGGCTACGCGACAATTTGCAAGCTGTCGGCTATCGTGTTTGGCTCGATTTGAACGAATTACCCGGCGGCGCGAATTGGTCACAAGATATTGAAGAGGCAATCGAGCATTGCCATCTGATGATAGCGATTATGAGTCCCCATTCGTATAATTCGCAGTGGTGTCGGGCAGAACAATTACGAGCCATTCGTAAAGGCAAGCGTCTTATCCCCCTGATGGCAGTGATAGGGGCTGAACCGCCCTTGCATCTTGAGCATCTGAATTACCTTGATTTCACTGATGCCAATCGCTATGACGAGATGTTCCGTGATTTGCTGAGTGACATTACGGCTGGTAGTGCCTTTCGGCAGATGACTGTTGCGGCTGCCGACGGCAAGTCACCATTTAAGAAGAGACGTGTACAGTCTCGTTCGGGCTTTCAAGACGAAAAACGGACTGCCCCTGCATTTCGGCGCTATCTCAAAGAATTGCGTCAAGAAGACTGGCTTGGGGCGCGTTTTTGGTGGACCTACTTTGTCTTCTATTTCACAGATATTCATCAATTGGTGGATATACTGAGTGCCGAAGAATTAACATCACCCTTCAAACAAGGCTTAGATTTCAATACTCGTTTCGATAAATTTGTGCGGCTCTATTTCCGCCCACGAACACCGGATTTATTTCACGCCGAAGGATTTCGTCCTGCATCGCCGACTATCAGTGCAAAGTATGCGCCGATTCCCGCCTATTTGTTATTTGACTTAGAAGCTGTGATTACGCAACCTGAAACACGCTTTGCAGAAGGCGACCCCGATAAAATCAAGAAAACGTACAAAACCGCGTCCTATTTCCGAGATATGCCATTCGAGCAGATTTATCATGATTCATGGTTTATGCCCGATGAGCGCGAAGAAATCATGCGCTGCCGTGAAGCACAAATTCTGATTCAAGACCGTATTGGCTTAGAGAGTTTGCAAGTAATTTGGATGCGGTCTCCAGCAGAATATGAAACGCTGCATCAAGTCATGCCACCGGATTTATGGCAGAAGTGGAACGACAAAATCACAGCACGGACAGATTATCATCTCTTTAATAATAAGCGCCCGTATGTGCAAGAGGCGATATTAGAGGCGCATCAAGTTCGGTTGCGCTTTAATCCATGTCAGAACCCATCGGATTGTGCTTCATTTCATGCGTTGGCAGTCATCGAATATAGTGATGGTCAGCGTGTCGAGTGGCAAGATGAGACTTTCATTCCCGAAGAAGATTTAATTCTCAAACTCTCGCGCAGTGAGTCGTATCATGTGCAGTTGTTATTCGATGGCGATGTGGCTTACGCTGGACAATATCAACCCGAATTACAAATGTTGTAGCATCGTAGAGACTGTATTAGCGCAGTGTGAAGTAGCCGCGTGCGCTGACAATGCCTGTTTCTGCCAGAATGATACCCGCGTAATTTGCCTCAAATAGCTTAAGAGTCGTTCCCCATTGTGTCAGAACATCCACTTGTTCGGGTGCTCCTGCCGCACGGACAGCCTCCGCCAACAAACCAAGCCGCACATCACGATAATCTAATTTTACACGTTGCGTATCTTGCCCGACTTGCCAAGAAAAATAAAATGTATTGGGGCGACTGATGCTTAATAAATCGTGAATTGGGAAAAATGATGTTTGCGGAATACCAATGACTTCTAGTGCTTGTTGGACTAGATTGTGGTCGTCATGATTTTTATCCGGCTCTAAATAAGTGGTGAAAAATACTGTAAATCGTGGGGGCATAGTCACATCTGCTGCCAGAATATGCGTATGGTTTTTGTCAAATACCGTGGCAAATTCTTGAATTTTATCGAGCGCCGTATCGGATATGTCATAGGCTTTTAGGAGATAGCGGACTTCATTAAGCAGCATCAGTGCGCCCCGAATATAAATTTCGCCTCCCTGCGGCAACCCCGTAACGGGTATTTTCATGCCCATCACCTTGCCCATGCCAAATTGTGCTAGGCGTGTGGCAACTGCTATTGCTTCATCTGATGTACCGCGCTCACTGAGCAACTTGATGAAAGTTTGTATATCCGTCGGATTATCACTCAGCGTAATCAGGTCAATGCGCTTTGCATCCGAGCGAAATTCCAGTTCGGTATACTGGGCAAGCGGTGTTTTGAGCGTTTCGAGGATATGCCCTAAATCCGGTGCGATGACCAATTGCTGTAAATCGGCAAGCTGCGCCAATGTATCCGCTAAAGCAGGTGGCATGATTTATCTAGCGCCCTGATTCCAGAATTTCGTCGTTTGACATGGCACGAATTAAGGTCAGAATCTCGTTTTGGACAGTATCAAATGCCAACACACTACGGATTTCAGATATCCACAACTGTACCTCGCTGCTATTGTCATTGACAGTCACGCGAATGATGGCGAGTGGGTCATCTTCGGACGGTTTATCGCGCACATGAGATACCTGCCAGATTTGGTTTTCAATCATCGACTGCACGAGTGTTTCGACTTGTGCGGCTTCAATGCTGCCAGAATACTCCTTGCGTTGCCGTCCACTGATTGCCGTTGACCAAAGTTCATAATCGCCATTGCCTTGTAGTTGTAGGTGCGTCTCGCCGCTAAAACTATCGCCAATCGAATAATCAATTGTCACTGTGTCGGCTGCAATGTCTCCGGCGCTATAGGCTCTCAAAGTATCTTCCATGCCCATTATCTCCTCCGATGTTGTATTCGGTGAACTCGTGCAAGCAACTAATATGACCATGCCCAACCAGATAATTTTGCTCAACATTAGACTTGCTTGATAGAAACGTTACGGTCTGGATACCACGTACTCACCAGTTGAACAAGGAATTGGAAATGCCGCGCTTTGATTTCAGCTTCATCAACGCCCTGCGTGTAATAATTCCCAAGCAAGCTGTTGTCATCGCTGACAACCCGTCCCGACACACTGGCATTGGCATATTCATCAGATGCCCCTAAGACCATATGGGCAGATTCGTGGGCAAGAGTGATGTCATCAATACTGGCTTGGCTCGCTTGTCCTAGTTCGTAAATATTGCCTTCGCTTTCATTGACCGCACTACGCCCACTCAAGCCACCGTGCATGTGCATGGGATAATTGGCTGAGGAGTCATTATTCACTTTCACCTCAATTGGATAATCGCCATCGGCATCATTCGCTTCGCCGCCAGTTCCGGGCGTAATTTTCACCTTGAATTTATTGCTCAAATAACTGGTGACTGCCGCTATCAAACGCCCATTGAGTGCATCGAAGCCACCCTCGCCAAATGTCCCTTCTTCAATGAATTTCACATCTTTGGCAATCGTGAGACCATTCGGGAAGAGTGTCGCTAGTGAGGTATATTCGTTCCCTGTATCCGTTGAATTGGTGAAAACTGCCGCGTTTTGGATACCGAGATTGGCTGAGACTTGCTGCATTTGCTCATCGCTGAGGTCGTCTATTAGGCGCGTCATGAGGGTTTGGTCAGTCGCCACTTCTCGTTTTTCGGCGGCGGTTGCTCCGGCTGTGATGTCAAGAATACCCTGAAAATCTTCTCCCCAGCCATTCAAGGCAACTGTGATGCGTTGTGAGAGTGGCGCATTGATATTGGTGAGTACGCGCACCATACTCTCGCGGCTCAGTTCCGAACTCAGGCGTGATATGAGGCTGCTATCGTCGAGTACTGCTTGTTTTTCTTCATCACTGGCATTACGGGTTAGCGAGATAATCGTCTGTACATCAGCCCCCCAACCATCCATGGCAGCCGTCAGGCGCAGACGTAACAGTGCGTTGAGATTACCCAGCAATTGTAGCATTTGTCCGCGATTGAGTTCGCCCGATAGTCGGCTCATCAAGGTCGTGTCATTGAGAACTGTTTGTTTTTCAGCCGCACTAGCAGTCTGTGTCATTTCCATAATCTGGTTGACATCAGCTCCCCAACCATCTAAGGCTTCATTGATGCGTTCGCTGAGGGTTTTTTCTTCAGTCTCATCCCCTTCGCGCTGGATAAGCGGCTGGACTGTCGCTTCTGCGCTTTGACTTTCATGCTGGACAAGTGCTTGAGCTGCGACATCTGCACTTTCATCATCTTCACGTTGGATAGGGGGACGACTATTTTTGAGCATTCGTTGTACGAATTGATTACCATGCGTGGCTTGGAGTTGCAAAATCATACCGGGTGTGAGTAATTCCGGATGTTCAATCGCAACCCCTAAATCCGCATTTTGTGGATTGCTGGGTTGTATTGTTGGGCTACGATTAGGTGCTTTTGTGGACGGCGTTGTTTGAGATTTTGCTTGTTTTACCATATTTGCATAACTTTGGCTTCTTTGAGCAACAATTTCATTATATGCGAAAAATGAATATTACGCATCACATTAACAAAAACAAGACAAAATTCGCTTGTCTCGTTTCTGATGTTTTTGAATGTTGCTTGCTCTAATTAGCGGGCGCAATATGGATGATTGTTACGCCACTGCCACCTTCATTTTCGGCTGCGGCTGTGACTTTGCTCACTAGGGCATGGGCATGGACATAATCGCGCACCGCCTGACGCAATTTCCCTGTTCCTTTGCCATGAATAATGCGTCCAAAGGGCAAGCCCGATAGATAAGCAGCATCAATATAGCGGTCTAGTTTTTCGAGTGCTTCATCAACACGTTGTCCGCGTAAGTCAATTTCTAGTCCGGGTGATTCAATGACCGGGCGTGGTGTCAACATGGGTTGACGCTCACGAGTGCGAGATTTCGCCTCGTCTGCCCGTCTTTCTGCCCGATTACGCTTGCGTATCGCGTTATACTTTGCCCGTACCCGTAAATTCCCGACTTGTATCACTGCTTCTTTGACATCCATTTCCACAATTTCGCCCACAGAATTGAGTGAATCGAGGAAAACGGTATCGCCTAATTTGGGATTCCAATCGACATCTTCAAGTTGCTCCACTTCGTTTTCATCAAGCGGTGTTTTTGTCCACTCCGATATTTTCTCGGTTGCTTGTTGTAATGCTTGAATCTTATCGAGTGACATACCCGTTCGGCGCAGTTCATTTCGCATTTTCTTGAGTTCGCTCTGGAAGGTTTCGAGGTCATGTTCAGCATCGCGCCGTGCTTCGCGCACCACATCGCGCCGTTCACTTTCGATATTATCTAAGCGACTTTGCAGTTCATCGCGTTTTTCGGCTAATTCATCTCGCAGCGTCTCAATCTCATCCCGTTGTTTGGTGATTTCTTGGCGTGTGCGCTGAATTTCATCCAATAAATCATCGGCTACAAGGTCTTCGGTTGCGACAAGTGTTCGCGCATCATCAATTATCGCGTCTTCTAAACCGAGCCGACTCGCAATGGCGAGTGCATTACTGCGTCCCGGCAAACCGACAATCAGGCGATAAGTGGGTGCTAGTGTCTCAAGGTCAAATTCGACGCTGGCATTGCGGACACCCTGAGTTTCTACGCCATAGATTTTCAGTTCGGGATGGTGAGTGCTAACCATCGTCGTCACGCGCAGTTCACGCAGACGATTCAACAAGGCGCGTGCCAATGCCGAACCTTCTGTGGGGTCTGTTCCCGCACCGACTTCATCCAGAATCACCAACGAACGTTCATCACAGGTCTGTAAAATTTGGATGATATTCGTCATATGAGAGCTAAATGTCGAAAGCGATTGTTCGATACTCTGTTCATCGCCAATATCCGCAAAAATGCCCTCAAAAACAGTGAGTTTTGCCTCTTCTGCGGGGACGTGTAAACCGGCTTGCGCCATCAGTGTTAGCAAACCAACAGCTTTCAATGAGACTGTCTTACCGCCTGTATTGGGACCCGTCACGACCATAACCCATGTAGAGTCATCATATTCAATATCAATTGGCACAACTTTCCCAGCTAATAGCGGATGACGTGCGCCTTTGAAATAAATTTTGCTACCGGGATGGTCAGGGTGATTTTTGTTTTTGGTGAAACTGATGAGTGTGGGTTGGATGGCGTGTGTTTGTTGGGCGAAGTGTGCTTTAGCGAGGGTAAAATCCAGATAACCGAGAATTTCCACTGTGCGAACGATACTTTCACTGGCATCGGCAACAAGGCTCGTGAGTTCTGCTAAAATGCGTCGAATTTCTTTTTCTTCCTCTAGCTGCATCTCGCGCCATTTGTTACCCAGTTCCACTGTCGAAAGCGGTTCAATGAAGATTGTCGCGCCTGATGAAGACGAATCATGGATAATGCCCTTGATTTTGCCCTTATGTTCAGCTTTTAGTGGAATGACATAACGCCCATTTCGCATGGTCACAATGGGTTCTTGCAGTATGGGCTGGTTACTGCGCGAATTGACCATGCTGTTAAGTTTGGACAGCAATCGTTCGTGCGACAGTTTCAAATCACGGCGGATGATAGCTAGTTTTGTGCTGGCGGTATCTTTAACTTCACCATTTTCATTGATGCTGGTTTCAATGGCATCTTGTAAAGCCTGTACCTCTTCAACTTCTTCAGCAATTTCGGCAATAAGGGGGTATTGTCCCTTCAGTTTCGCCATATTGCGCTTGAGAAGCGCCCCACGTTTGAGGGTATAGCGAATATCAAGCAAGATAGTGGCTTCAATAATCACGCCGCGTTGGGCATTTAAGGAGACTTCACGTACATCTCGCGCCCCACGCACGTTATAAACCACTTCTTCATTTATCATATCCAGAACTTCGGCAGTTTCGCGTTGCCATGTTCGAGCTTCATCAAGGTCTACAGAGGGATACAAGTCTCGTGCTAACTCGGACCCGGCGCTAAATGACGTATGCTTTGCGACTTGTGCCATAATCTTGTTAAATTCAAGTGTTGCCAGTGTTTTTTCGTTTATCATTGAAAGACCCCCGTTTGGAAACCCCTAGATTCATCTATGGGGATGAAAACGGAGCAATTTGTCGAAGTTTGGACTTTAGCCCGTTGCTGAGACAAATGAATAAGCATAACCATCACTCCTATGCTGCGGTTGACAATATTTGTAACTGATACCTTGAATAGTTCCTTGTTCGGTCTTGATGTTGAAACTACCGCAAGCACGGACAGCCACACGCCCGACATATGTTCCAGTTTCTTTGCCATGGGTGACGATTGCTTTAACCATATCTCCCGTCTGAAAACCTTTTACGCGCTTAAATTGCTTTGCCTTCGTGCGCGGAAAACCGTACTTATCAACCCGACACATTTGCCGTGAGCCACGTCCACCTGCAGAGATGATGAGTGGTAACAGAGTTTGAGGCACAAAGACAGTCCGCCCACTTTCACCCACGCAAATCGCATCCAACCAGTGCGTTTTCGGATAATCTTGTTGACTACGATTGAACTTTGTGCGTGCGCCATTGCCAATTTCGATAGGTAAACCCGTCAGTTTTAATTGTTCAAATAATGCCCAGCGTGTGGTATTGACCGCTGCCGCGTCTTTCAAGGGTTTCTTCGCTTGTGCCTGAAGCTCTGGATAGCCAGATTCGGCAGCACTCATCGTTCCTTTGGCTAGGTTGCATTTTTCACAAGCAATGGTCAGGTTACTAATCTGATTACTACCACCTCTGGATCTAGGGCGAATGTGTTCAACTTGTAAGGGAACATGAACCGCCCCACAATAAGCACATTTGCGCCCCCATTTTTCCAGCAGATACTTGCGTACTTCGTAGCCTTGCAATGTGCCTTGTTGATATTCAATCCCACTAATCTCAGGATTTTCCATCTTTTGCGTATCGAAACGGGTCAGTTCCATTGCTAAATTCGTAATTGGAACAAACCTATTTAAGCGTTTAAGCCATGTCCAGATATTGCGAACCCGACTCCGCAATGAGGGGGCTAACCAACCTTTCGGTCTGCGACGGTTTAAGAAGCGCGGTTTACGATAACGTGTTTTACGGCTTCTACGCCCGCTTCGCAATTGACGACGTTTCAGTAATTTATCTCGGATTTGCTGCCCACGATGCGTCAATTCAGCCACCCAAATAGCACGCAAGCCTCGTTTGAAGGACGCAACTATCGCTATGCCTGTTGTCTTGGAACCGGGGTCAATCTTGAATTTTACGGGCTGTGTTTCGCCACCATCACGCTCTTTCAAGATAATCGTAAACGGATACTTACGGAAAACCGCCGCTTTGCCCTGTTTCAGCAACTGTCGCGCCCGTGCGGGATTGCAAGGCATCAAGGGCTGCTTGTTCTTGTCGATAACTAAAACTCGTTGCATGAAAGTTACCTTTCAGTTCTCTGCTTTCGCAGGTAATGGTCTCCTCGCCAATGTTATGCGACGGTTTCGTGTGAGCAACACTGTCCTAGACCCTCAGACTGTTTAATCACTCACCGCAGGGTTCGGGACTGGAGAAGCATCCCGAAGTGCCTATACATTCGTCTCTAACGTAGTTTCCCCTCCCTTTGATTCACTCCCCATCGCAATGGGGAGGGCTAGGGTGGGGATACTGAGGCTGGTCAGCATGGCTTTTTCAAGCCCCCGAATTTATTCGTGGGGTCGCTGACTCTAAAACTGACCGAAGCGCCCAGAAAAGCCCCTTTTGGTGTTTCATCGCGCCTCACACAAAATAACAGGGTGAGATAGCGTCTAAAGGTTTAACAGAGATACTTTGTTAAACAAGAGTTTGTCTAAGAGATTTCGTTTTGTAACAAGCCCGTCAGTAAGGCGATACACGCCTGAACATCATTCAAATCTACGGTTTCGCTGGTGGTGTGTAAAAATCGCGTTGGGATACTGATACAACCACTCGGTACACCAGCACGCGCCGTTTGCATCGCACCGGCATCTGTCCCACCACCGACCAGCAATTCACGTTGATAAGGGATATCATCAGCTTCGGCACGCGCCACCATCCAATCGACAATCGCTTTCGGCACAATCAACGATGTATCATGGACTTTGATAGCAGCACCAGCACCCAATTTCACCGCCATTTTGCGTCCGGCGATTTCGTCACCTGTCGCTGTGACATCTAAGGCAATGCCGATATCGGGGTCAACACTATAGGCAGCAGCTTTTGCACCACGGATGCCGACCTCTTCTTGCACCGTAAAGACAAAATGAACCTCGTTCACTGTGCCGGATTCTTTGAGTTTTCGCATACTCTCGATAGCAACCACACAACCAATACGGTCATCAAGCGACTTAGCAATCACTCGGTCTCCACGCTGTTGCATCTCACGCCAGAAACCCACAGGTTGTCCGGCTTCAATAGAACCAATAGAGCCATTGCCATTTTCGGATTGCACGTCAATGTAAAAATCACTCAAGCTATTACCGGATGTGCCACCTGCTTTGGCGACGACACCGATTGAGCCATCTTCAAATTTGACACGATTACCATGTAACGACCCCGTGATAATGCCGCCAATCCCTGTAAAGCGCAGATAATTCGATTGCGGTTCAAGGTAATTTGCCATCAAGCCAATTTCGTCCATGTGTGCCGCGACCATCACACGCTTGCCCTGCCCCTCAGCCCCCACGCGACAAATCAAGTTGCCGAGTCCATCAACGTGCATGGCATCACAATAATCTGCGACCTCTGCTTGGATAATCGCACGAACTTGATGTTCGTAACCCGAAGGTCCCCATGCTTCAACCAATTTTTGTATTAATTCAATCAAGTTAGATTCTCTCCAGAAATTATAAGGCTAACAATGTCCCGATATTTTGTGCTTCGGCATTTTTCAAGACGATAGCTGCTGCGGCTGCATCTTGTACGGCAACCCCCACAGACTTGAAAAAAGTCAATTTTTCGTTATGCGTGCGTCCGACTTTTGCTCCATTGATGATTTCCCCAATTTCGCCATGAATCGCGGCTTCGCTAATGGTATCATTATGCAATGCAACGATGAGTTCGCCCGCTTCTTCCCATGCTGCATCATACGAATCAACGACAATCCGTGACCGTAACAGAGTCGCCTCATCTACCTCTTGCATATCAGGGCGATATGACCCCACACCGTTAATATGCGCCCCATTTTTGACTTTGCTACCATCAAAAACCGGAGTCGTTGATGTCGTAGCAGTACAGATAATATCTGCTGTCGCAATCGCCTCATCTGCTGAATCGGCAACCGTTATTGTACTTGGGATTTTTCCGATACCTGCCATTTCTGCGGCAAAACGTTCGGCATTGGCACGAGTCGGGCTATAAACAAAAACGTGTTCAATATCACGAACCGTACAAACCGCTTCGAGTTGAGTACGGGCTTGTACACCACTACCGATGATGGCTACGATTTTCGCATCTTGACGTGCCAGCACATCGGTTGCTGCCCCGGACCCTGCGCCTGTACGGATAGCGGTTAATGCGCCACCATCCATAATAGCAATCGCTTGTCCGTTTTCGGCATTGAGCAGAATTACCATCGCATGAATAATAGGTAAATTGAGGGTCTTATTTTGGGGGAAGACGGAGACAATTTTGACACCCATCGCGCCGGACTGCTTGAGATGAGCAGGCATCAGCAAGGCGACACCCTCACCATTGCCAGAAACACGCGCCCTTAACGGCATATCCGCTTCTCCAGCAGACAGTTGGGCAAAGGCTGATTTCATACCCTCAATCGCCTCTGCCATCGGCAAACATCGAATCACATCGTCACGCGATAAAAAACGGATTTGAGTCATACATCTAATTCTCTAGCAATCAACACGGATAATATCACAGCATATAGCATCCCGACAAATTAGAACAGTGTCTGCTAGAAACGCAAGCCATACAATATAGCTTGTTATTGATGAATTTCTTCAACTTGAACCCTGTATGAGATATTTAGGATTGAAGATTAAATAAGCCCAATATTTCAATGAATTCGGTAATTTGCAGAAGTTACCCGATTTATAGTTTTCAGTTCACAGTTTTCAGTTCAGGATAATTTTTTTTCTGACAACTGATGACTAAAAACTGATAACTTTTCACGTAACTACTCAGCACCTATTTTGAACCCAAAATGCCTTTTGAGCGCCAAAGCACAAAGTCTATAAAGGGTCTTAGAATGTTTTTAAGTCCCTCCTCGAATTCGGGGAGGGATTTAGCGTGGGGTTTTTATACCCAAATTACCCACCTGAGTAGTACTCGACCACAAAAGTTTTTATGTAGGGGCGCAAGGCATTGCGCCCTAGACTTTGGCACATTAAAGTAGCCTACGGCGATATGTCGAGAGCTACTTTTCGTTATAAAGTGTTATAAAAAGACGAAGTGAGGGCTAAGAGCGTGCCGCACCATAGATAGCATTGGACAAGCCCTGCAAAA
>JAUZRW010000059.1 GCA_030950085.1 Anaerolineae bacterium | reverse complement strand
TGTTATGCGACGGTTTCGTGTGAGCAACACTGTCCTAGACCCTCAGACTGTTTAATCACTCACCGCAGGGTTCGGGACTGGAGAAGCATCCCGAAGTGCCTATACATTCGTCTCTAACTTAGTTTCCCCTCCCTTTGATTCCCTCCCCATCGCAATGGGGAGGGCTAGGGTGGGGATACTGAGGCTGGTCAGCACGGCTTTTTCAAGCCCCCGAATTTATTCGTGGGGTCGCTGACAAACATCGACTAAGGACAGCGTACAGGCAATCGATGGTATCGCAAATGTGGCTGTGAGTCCAACCGCTTCTGATAATGCCCACTTGCCAGCAGCTTGTTTTGTAAACCCCTATGCTTGTGATATAATTCACCTTTTAACGTTATATTCACACACGATGCCCTATCGTGGCGAAAATACTTTGAGGAAATAATCAATTGAATGATTGTGTCACACATTTAGAGAATGGCATTCAGGTTATTCTGCGCGAAGTCCATAGCGCCCCTGTGATTAGTTTCTGGCTTGTTTACAAAGTCGGTAGTCGGAATGAACGTACCGGCACTACCGGAGTCTCGCATTGGGTTGAGCATATGATGTTCAAGGGGACAGATAAATTTGCGGCTGGTGTGCTTGACCGTGAAATTGACCGCGCTGGTGGACAATGGAATGCCTTCACGAGTACCGATTACACCATGTATTATGAAACCATGCCCGCAGACCGTATCGACATTGCATTAGAAGCTGAAGCAGACCGCATGATGAATGCCAATTTCGCAGCAGAAGAAGTCGAAGCTGAACGCACGGTGATTATCAGCGAACGACAGGGCAGCGAAAATAGTCCTGTCTTCTGGTTGGGTGAAGAATTACGGGCTATGGCGTACCGTGTACATGGTTATCATCATTCGATTTTGGGCGATATGGTGGACTTGGAAACGATTACTCGTGATGACTTATACAGCCACTATCAAGCACATTATAGCCCAAGTAATGCGATTATCGTCGCTGTCGGTGCATTCCAGAATGACGCTATGCTGGCGAAAATCAAACAGCATTTTGGCACGCTGCCATCCAGCGAAAAACCGCGCTTATTCGTGCGTCCTGAACCTGACTTTTGGGGCGAACGGCGCGTCACAATCGAACGTTCGGGTGCAACAGCCTTTCTGAGCATTGCCCACCTCGCCCCCGAAGCCACGCATGATGATTGGTTCAAGCTAGAGGTTGTTGATAGCATCCTCAGTGGAGCAGGCGAGAGTATGAATAGCAAAACGAGTCGCCTCTATAAAGCATTAGTGAAATCTGGCGTGGCGGCTAATATTGAGAGTGGTTTGTCCGAAACAATAGACCCTTATCTGCACACGATTACAGTCACGATTAACGATGGTCATACACATCAAGAAGCTGAAAATATCATCCTTGCCGAAATTGACCGTATTCGTAAAGAGGGCATCACACAAGCAGAATTGGACAAGGCAAAAAAACAGGCACGCGCCTCTTTTGCCTACAGTACCGAGAGTGTTACCAACCAAGCCTTTTGGTTGGCACAAAGCGCCGTCTTAGGTGACTTAAAGTGGTTTGATGGCTTTCTGGAACGGCTCGAAAAAATCACAATAGACGATGTGGTGGATGTCGCGCAACGTCATTTTATCCCACAACAACGGCTTGTCGGCTGGTTGATTCCTACCGATGACGAGGACGTTCAAGATGAGGAGGACGTAGAATGACTAGCCCAATATATGCCTTACCGAATGCTGAAACGATTACACGGCGCGTATTTGATAATGGGCTTGTCGTCTTAGTCTACGAAAATCCGAGTGTCGAATCGGTTACGATACAAGGCTCACTTCGCGCAGGCAGTATTTACGAATCGCGGACACAAAATGGACTCGCGTCTATGACCGCATCGGCACTGATGCGCGGCACAAAAAATCGTGATTTTGAGACGCTCAATGGGGCATTAGAAGATATTGGTGCTGAACTTGATTTTGGCGCAGGTAAGCATGTCGTCAATTTTAGTGGTAAATCACTCGCCGAAGATTTGGATTTGCTAGTCGATGTGCTATCGGATGCACTGCGAAATCCGATTTTTCCAAGCGAAGAAATTGAAGAAGAACGTCAAAAACGCCTCACCGAGTTGAAGTATGCCCATACCGATACGCGCTATATGGCAGCACGAGCCTTCCGACAGGCTCTTTATCCCAAAAATCACCCCTATCATTATTCAAGCTACGGCTCACTAGAATCTCTTCCGACACTTTCTGCTGATGATGTGCGCCAATTTCATCGTCAACAATATGGCGCAGAGGGCTTGATTCTGGTCATTGTTGGTGCTGTAAAAAGCGATGAGGCTTTGTCGATAGTCGCTGATAAACTCGCTGATTGGACAAATCCACAGCAAGTTGCAGTGCCGACATTAGAACAAGTGACATTGCCAGATAAACCTGTGCGTGTTGATGTCGAATTAGTCGGAAAAATGCAGTCAGATGTTGTTCTTGGCAGTTTGGGTCCCTCGCGTTTTGCGGATGATTATATCGCCGCTTCTTTAGCCAATAGTATTCTCGGCGAATTTGCTATGATGGGGCGTTTGGGAGATGTTATTCGTGAGAAACTCGGTTTAGCCTATTACGCCTATAGTCGTATTGAAGCTGGTGAAGGGCAGGGGGCATGGCATGTCAGTGCTGGAGTCGCTCCCCAAAATGTTGACCTAACTATCGAAAAAGCGCGAGAAGAAATTCAGCGCATGACGAGCGAATTAGTCAGTGAAGATGATTTAGCAGATAACCAATCGTATTTCACCGGACGTTTGCCCCTACGTCTCGAAAACAACACAGGTTTAGCTGCTACAATCTATAGTTTAGAGACATTCAAACTGGGCTTGGATTATCTTGTCAATTATCGAGAGCAGATTTATAACATCACCCGTGCGGACATTCTGGCGGCAGCACAGCATTATCTTGACGCGGATAAGCTAGTCGTCGCAGTTGCGAGTCCCACGCAGTAAGTGAAACCCCGAAAGGGGCTTATTGTAAATAATTGAGCAACGACCCCAGATTGTTGAATGACCCCAATATCAAATGAATATCGCTTGTGTACGACCTTGTATTGCCATAGACAATGAACAATCCTGTACCGCCATCATCAAAGTGAACGGCAATCATCTGACCTGCTTGTCCGTTAACAGTCACCGGATAGCGATAGGCAATGCGATTATCGCTGCGAATAAATTCACCGGTCTCTATATTGAACGCTACGCCAAATTCGCCTTGCAAGTTAAGTCCCGATGCTGCTACTACCCTATCTAATATGATGCTATTTCCTAGCACATTGCTCAGGTCAAAGGCAAGGGCAGTTGTCGAAGTATCGGCTGTTTGCAGTGTCACATATTCAATTTCGTTATTGACCATGCGCGGTACAACAGTCCAACCTATCGGGACAATTAAGCGCCCACCCGCTTGATAGAAGTACGTATCCGATTCCGTTGCCGGAACAGTGCTTCCACCGGATGGGATGAAGGCATTGTCATTGGCAGGTGAGGTATTATCGAACGACTCTAGCATTTGGTTGAAGATACTATTGTTGACGTTGATGGCAATAATGATGCCAATTCGTTCGTTACTAAAGCGCACCGCCACAATCGAACCTGATGATGCTGTAGGAGATTCGGCAATATCATAGCGTGCGGCATTGCGACCCAAAATTGTGAAGGGTGCAATCAGGTCGGCATCATAATCACCGCCAAAAACTTGGTCAGCAACCACCGAGACCGCATCTGCTAAGGTTTGGTCAGAGGCGATGAGTTGCGAAACAAGCGGATAATCAATGATGATGGCGCGACTAATATCACTTTGCGAGAGGACAACCAAATTGTCTTGGATTTCGGCACTCCAATTTTGGGGGTAATCAATTGATGTTCCCGTATCAAGGGTATAGGTTGCGCCGAGATTAGCTTGGGCGTGGAGTGGCAATGTTGACAGTATCAGAAGTAAGGTGATGAGTGCGAAACGTTTCATGAGTTGTAATCCTAAGATATCCCGTTCATCTCATTATACGAAAATTAATGCGATTTAGATGAACATTCGATAACGGAATCATAAATCTTTATGACTTTTTTGCGACGAATAGGCTTCATCTTGCCATTCATCATCGTTATTGTCGCTATCGGATAAACGCTGGGCTGACCGTTTCGCCTTTTCGCTATAAACCACGTCTTCAATTAATTCCGCTAGATGGTTACGGTCACGATAGATACGCCACCACAAGCCACCGAAGACAAAAGCCATCATCAACATCGGGACAGTCATGCCCAATAAAGCGCTTGTGCCGCCGATTGCGCCTAATGAACTGAATAGCAATGGTAAGTAAACAGCGAGAAAAAATGTCACATAGATTAGCAACAAAATGTGAATGAAACGTCCCAACTTCACACTACCTTTAACGAGAGTTTGACCACTGGCACTATCGACTTGTGCCGTACCGTGCGTGCTGGCAGTGGTGATGCCAATCGGGTCAAATAAGCGTTTGCGCTTGGACACAACATTGAAATCCAGCCCTTTTTCATTGGGATGTAGGGTTGTTTTTGTGGTTTTTTCCAATCCCCAAATCCAACCTTGCCGCTTATGAGCGAGTTGTTGCAGACTGTCTTCTAATTCTTCGGGGGATAAATCGGTCTCATATTCAAAATATCGCGCAAAGAGAAATTCATTCCACCAATACGAAAAAGGATTTTGTGATGCCTGCTTACGCTTGCTCATGATTTTCATCCTGCTATACTATACAGCCCAAAATTTGACATGATTATCACCACTACCAGAGGCTAATATCGTGCCAGTGGGGTTGAAGGCTAATGATAAAACGGGCTTTGTGTGTCCATTGAGAGTCGCCAGCAAATTACCCTGATTCAAATCCCAAATTTTGATATTGTTATCGCGCCCACCCGAAGCTAATAATGCCCCATCCGGTGAAAATGCCACACAATCTACACCATTGAGATGCGCTTGTAAAATATGCGTTTGTTCAGCATCAATCAAATCCCAAACGCGCACCGTCATATCTTTGCCGGCACTTGCCAACATTGTCATACCCGGACTCACCGTGATATGGCGCACCCAATCATCATGCTCGCCAAGAATCGTACCGTGTATTTCGCCCTTCAAATCCCATAATCGCACAGTTTTATCTCGCGCACCCGTGATGACAATTTCAGCATTCATACCAAACGCCACCGTATCAATTTCGCCCTCATGCCCTGTAAAAGCCTGTTGTTGGATACCGACTTCTGTATTCCATAGGCGCACAGTACGGTCAGCGCCACAAGATGCCAGCATCGTGCCTTGCGGACTGAGAGCGACACCATCAACAGCATCATCATGCCCCTTTAGTACGGCACGTTCGCTGATTTGCTGCGTTTCGGGGTCAACATCCCATAAGCGTATCGTGGTATCGGCACTACCCGTTGCCATTAAATATGCCTTACAACTGTACGCAACACATTTGACAGGTCCATCATGTGCCTCAATAAGTTGAGTTGGCGCACCGGCTAGTGTATTAATATAAAGTGCCAATCCACCGGCATCAGCAATAGCGAGGGTTTCTCCATTTGGCGACCACACAATTTCACTTATCCAACCTCGTTTGATACTGCCAATTTCAGCTAATTTCGCCGCATTATCGACTTCAATGGTTGTCTGATTTGCCATAAATTTAATCTCTCTCCCACTTTATTACCGAAAAAGCGCCGTAAAGCCCCTGAATTTATTCATGGGGAGCGTCACGAATAGTATTTACCACTATAGCATTGACTAGCATTTTTTGCCGTTAAGATAGCGTAAATTCAGCCAAAATCTGTGTCACTCGCCATTGACCACAACGGGCGAACACATAGGCTTCGCCCCTACAATGGGTATACTTTTGTGCTTCAATTAGGCTTTTTCCAGCAGATAGCGTGCGATTAAATGGGCGCTATGATGCAAACTGTCTTGATGAGTGCGTTCATAACCATGTGATGAGGCGACACCGGGTCCAATTAAACCAACTCGTGCGCCTCCACCTGCACGCCAATAAGCTGTTCCATCACTACTATAATAAGGATAAATATCAACTTGGTGGGCGATATTATGGGTTTTAGCCAGACGGCGCAATTTGCTATTCATGTCAAAGTGATAGGGCCCACCACTATCTTTCACACAGATAGAGACACTGTATTCGTCTCCTTGTTGCCCATTACCGAGTGCGCCCATATCAATGGTGAGTAATTCTGCTAAATTCGATGGAAAACCAGCCGAGCCTCCATGCCCCACTTCTTCATAATTGGCAATCAGCACAACCGTATCTTGGGCAGGGATAAGATTCGCATTTTTCATCGCCGCTAATGCCCCATAAATACAAGCCACACTCGCTTTGTCATCCAAAAACCGTGACCGAATGAAACCTGTATCGGTGACTTCAACTCGTGGGTCTAGGAAGATAAAATCGCCGACAGCAATGCCGAGTGCCTCCGTTTCGCTTCGATTTCCAGTACGAGCATCAATGCGAACTTCCATGGTGCTTTCTGTACGTTCTTTTTTGTGTGCGCTGCGATTCACATGCGTAGAGGGGTCAGTGAGAATGACTGTGCCACGATAACGCTTGTCATCATGGGTGCGAATCGTACAATTCTCGAATTCAGCACCTGACCAATTAATGCCACCGAGATTAGTCAACTTAAGGCTGCCATTGCTCTTGATTTCTTTCACCATAAAACCCAATGTATCGGCATGGGCAGTGACACCCACAGGAGCATCGTCGCTTTCACCTTTGATGTGCAGTAGCAACGCCCCTTTGCGCGTTTCACGAATGGTCGTATCAGCAAAAGTGAGTTCTTCAAATGCAGCCCGACAATAGGCAATCGCTTCTTTATGATAGCCTGTTGGACTGGGTATATTGAGCAAACCCGCTAAAAAATCTGTCATCTCAGTCACATTAAACGCCAAGTCAGTCATTCATTTTTCCTTAGTCTTAGTCTTTGATAAATTTCATATCTTGCGCCCATTCCAGTAATTCATCTGTCGCATAAATGAGATGTTCGTCTTCGCCATGTCGCCATTTGCGTGCGAGGAGCATAATCTGTTTTTCGATATAGTCTGAGAAGATAGCTTTGGGTGATTGTGCCTTAAACTCGATATGCGTCATGCGTGCATCAGGAGATTCGATAAAAGCGTTTGAGGATAATGCTAGATGTTACTTAAAAAATTTAATGAGGCGTTGAATGAGATTCGTGCGTTGCTTGCGTTTCTTGCTGTGGGTGCTTGTTTTTGTGGCAGAGGGTATAGCCACATAAACCGCATCTGTGATGGGGGATGCGCCTGTGCGGATGAGTTTGACATCTTTTGTGTTTAGCCAACCTGTGATATGCCCGGCACGACAAGGCACCCAGTGACCGCGTTTGAAGTCAGTCTGTACTTGAATCAAATCACCACGATGAATATGAGAGAGTATTTTGCCGCTCTCAGCAGATGGCTCAAGACGAATACCTATTGTAGCACCACGAGTCCATCGCACAATGGTTTCTACCCAATAGGTGGTTTTTTCTGTTGCTGTCCCATTGGGGTTAGTTTTTGATTGTGGTGATGATGTCGTCACCATACAGTCACCCTTTTGATATTTTGATGTCCCATAATATCTAATGTAAGGCAAGCCGTCCAATCTGTCAAATGTTTATTTGATAAATGTCGTGCGTATTCTAAGCGTATCGCAATGCTATATTCATTATTGGGCATGATATATTTGCTATCGCTAAGTGCGATTCTCAATTTGCGCTTGCTGCTTCATGCGAAAAACGAAATTTTGTTTATAATAGACTCGTGTTCATAAATGCAAGAAAGACGATTTATGCCAGATTTATTTATCTCCTACTCACGTCTCGATGGTGATTTTGCTCGGAAATTGCATCAATTATTGACCGATAAAGGCAAAGATATCTGGGTTGACTTTGAAGATATTCCGCTTTCATCGAGTTGGTGGGAAGAAATTCGTGACGGTATTGAATCATCTGATACCTTTGTTTTTGTTCTCAGTCCCCATTCTGTATCGTCACCGATTTGTAACTTTGAGATTGACCATGCCATAACACATAACAAACGGATTGTACCCATTGTACGCCAACTGCTGGATGTTGAAGATGGCTATACATTGGTTTTAGACGAAATATTAAATGATACCGAAGTGCAGATACTCGGCACACGGAATCTGGAAGATGTCGCACGAGGCACATGGGCTAGTATTGCGCGACATAATTGGTTATTTTTTGATGATGACGACTTGTTGGAAGAGAATACCCAAAAATTATTAGAAGTTTTGGAAACTGACCTGTCCCATGTGCGAACGCATACACGCTTGCTGGTACGGGCGCGTGAATGGGAAGAAGCGGGCAAGCCTTCTGGGATGTTGTTGACGGATACTGAAACGGCAGAAGCAGAATTGTGGATGGCACGCGGGGGAGAGAAAATACCAGACCCCACTGCTTTGCATATCGAATATATCCATGCCAGCCGTCTCAAACAGCGTCAACGGCAACGGCGTACCTTGATAATCGTGAGTGTTGCGCTATTCTTCTCCATCATTTTAGCATTGGTGGCACTCGCTTCTTTTATCGAGGCTAATAATCAGGGTAATCAGGCAGAAACCAATGCTCAAGCAGCCTTATTTAATGCTGAAACAGCGACCTTTGCTCAAGGTGAGGCTATCAATCAAGCTAATGCTGCCGCGACGAATGCCCAACAAGCCTTCGACTTTGCCGAAACAGCAGCTTTCGCACAGCTTAAGGCAGAGATTAACGGCACAGATGCCGCGATTAGTGCTATTCGGGCAGCAACACAAGCTCAGTTAGCATTGGATAGTGCGGCGATTGCAGAAACAGCACAAGCAAATGCTGAGGAGCAGGCGGCGATTGCAGAAACACAATCCAGTGTGGCGGAGTCTAATCGGCAGGATGCTATTCGCGCACAAGATAGTGTGGCGATAGAACGTGATAGGGCGCGTTCGATTGCACTGGCAGCACTCGCAGAAAACGAACTCGATTTGCAAACTGGAAGCCCAGACCCTGAACGGGCGATTATTCTAGGCATTGCTGCGCTAGAGCGTTTCGGTATTACATGGCAAGCCGAACGCGCATTGGGCTATGCCGTAGCGAATACTCTATCACCCAGCACCTTTTTCCAGCATGAGACTCGCGTAACGGCTATTGAATTATCTGGCGATGGAAGTTGGATGGCGACAGCCGATGAAGTGGGGGTGGTTCTGCTTTGGGATGCCAACGTTTTCCGTGTGATGCAGCGCCTGACAGAACACACTGCCAGCGTAACCGCCGTGCAATTTTCGCCAAATTGGTCACGTTTACTAACAACTTCTGAAGATACCACAGCCCGTATTTGGGATACTGAAACAGGAGCAGCCATTCAACCTTTGCGTGGACACTCAGAAGCTGTTCTCGGTGGTGTTTGGTCACCAGATGGGACACAAGTATTGACATTCAGCGTCGATGGCGAGGCAATTATCTGGGATGCCGAAAATGGCGATATTATGGCACGACTGACCCATGATGCCCCTGTTCTGGCAGCCGATTGGTCGCCGGCTGGCAGCTTAATTGTGACGGGGGCTGATGATGGCTTGGCACGGGTATGGTCAGTAGATGGCACACTGCTTTCTACATACGAAGGGCATCTACAAACTAAGACTCAGCAATCTGTCGCCAAAGTGACAACTGTTTCATTTGCACCCACTGATGACTTCATGATAGCCACAGGCGGTACAGATGAAAATGTTCATATCTGGAATGCACAAACAGGTGAAGACATTGCAGTATTTGACCGTCATGTGCTGGATATTTCACAGGTGTTTTGGTCAAACAATGGCAAGTGGTTAGCCTCAATTGATGGTCTCAATGCCAATAGTTTTACTCAAGACAATGCCTCGGCACGGATTTGGAGTGTTGAGGATGAAACGCGCAGTTTTGCGATATTTGCCCATGATGGTCTTGTAACCAATGCGGCATGGTCGCCCAACAATGCACGCCTCGCTACAGTGGGTACAGATGCCTTCATCTATATAACGGATGCGGCATCGGGTGGTCAATTACTCGGTTTACGAGAAAATGAAGTTATTACAGTCATTGCATGGTCATCTAGTGGCGATACCCTCATTACAGGGAATGAACGCGGGGCGATTCGGGTCTGGTCTTATTGGGCGAATGCAGCAGAATTGGTCGCTTATGCCCGTTCGTGTTGTACGCCGCGTGCGCTAACAGATGAGGAAGCGCGTCAATTTGGTGTGCCTATCCCGACAAGTATTCCTGTTGCTGCCGAAAATATTGTACAGTGTGATAATGGTTCTGCCGCACAACGCCTATATGTGGGAACACGCGCTACTGTCCTAACAAGTGGTAGCCCAGCACCCTTGAATGTTCGTAATCGTCCAAGTCTATTAGCACGGATTGATGCCCAAATTTCGCCGGGACTTACTTTTCGTGTAATTGACGGGCCCCTATGTGATGACCGCAACCCGATTGCATGGTATGAAGTACAGTTTGGTCTCAGCGCAGAAACTGGCTTCATTGCAGAATTGCAAGGCGATGAGTATTTTGTTGAGCCATTGCCTTGAGGAATAGCGTTTTGTTAAACAAGCGAATAGCCATTTTGTGATAGCGACATTATAATGACGGGCGGTATTTTGTTTATCACACGATGGTTTTTTCGCTTATGAATCGGAATTCGCACTTATCACTGCTTATGGTTATGTTGATTGGCTTGCTCATCGCGGCTTGTGAACCACTCGCTTACGACCCGTCTCCGGTAGCAGTTATTATCACCAATGAACCGACACTGACCGCTATCCCGTCGGCGACTCTCACACCGACATTGACCCCTACGCCGTCACCATCACCGACACCGTTTGAACCGACAGCAACTCCGTTTCCGTGCAATGAGGAAACAGGCGAATTCATTGATATAGACGACAACCGCAGCGAAATTGCGCGTGAGAATTTGCGTTATCGGGTTTATGTGCCACCCTGTTATTTTTCGACACAAAAACGTTTTCCAGTGGTTTACCTGATTCACGGTCTCAGTTTCCGTGAAGAGCAGTGGGAAGATTTGGGTATTCATGAAGCACTCGACCAAGGTATTCGGCTGGGAGTCTTGCCGCCTATGATTTTGGTCATGCCCTATATCGGACAAATCGGACAACGCAACTCATTTCCGCCAGAACCTAGTTACGAAGGTGTGATTCTGGAAGAATTAATGCCAGACATTGAGCGCAACTTCTGTACGCTTCAAAACCGCGACTATCGGGCTATCGGGGGTATTTCACGCGGCGGTTTTTGGGCATATAGTATTGCCATGCGCCATCCGGATATTTTTGGTATCGTTGGCGGACACAGTGCCTTCTTCCCGAATAATATTAATGAAATTCCGCCCTCCAATAATCCGCTTGAACTAGCACTCAATTCCGCCTTTGTCCAAGACGGTAACTTGCGGATGTATCTCGACAATGGCGCAAGTGATTCAGCGGGACCGAGTCAGCAATTATTCAGTAACCGCCTAACACAGCGCGATATCCCCCATACCTACATTGTGAATCCAGTCGGAGAGCATAATAACGAGTATTGGTCAAGCCATGTCAGCGAGTATCTCAGTTTTTATGGACAAGATTGGGAAAGCGATTATGGTCAACTGCCGTCTTGTGCCGAGCCAAGCCCATAAATTGACCGCTATTTATCCATCAGCGAGCGTTGTGGAAATACCATCCGTTCGGTGGGCATCTCTCGTTTTAACAATTGCAGATTCGCCCGCTCAAAATCAGCGTGCAGGTCTCTGAGTCGATTGACTTGTAGGGTTGATGGCTGGAAAAAATATATCACCACCGTCATGGCTTCCTGACCCATCGTCAAGAGCAGCCACATCCCATCACCAAGCGATTTACGGGCGAGACCCTCTTTCCATTCATTCATTTTCCAAATGGCGGTCAACACCTTATGGATTTGTTGGGCGGCTTTTTTGGGGAGTTTGCCTTCCATCATGAGGGGTTTCTTTTCATTTTTGCGGAAGACAACATAATACAAGGAACGTGCCACAAAGCGGTCACGCAAGAACATCGTTTTACCCGGCGCAGAGGCGGCTCTCCACGCATCGGTTTCAGGATTGCGTTCCAATAATTTTTCGATGATAGTACGTTTTTCCATATAATGCCGATACATGGCATTAAATTGAACCGCGTTAATCTTGCCGGCGGAATACTCGTGGGTAATGGTGACAATCTTATCTTTAATTTGGTCTAATGCAGAACGTGGATTGGTAAAATCACGTTCATCAGGAGGACGTTTCGTCACAACCCACCTGCTTTATAATTTTAATGATTCGTTATGTCTATAATACTATAAATTACGCTGATATGCGTTAAAGTAATTAAAACTAATAAACAAGGTGAGGAAACTCTAACAGATGGTATTTCAACCAGAGCATATCGGTCTGTACTTTGGTCAGGCACAAATCGACACAGCGCAGAAGCAGCGCGAAGATGATGAGAATCTGCAAACAGCATGGCGCTGGTTGCTGGCAAAGCCAGAGGAGGTCGTCCGAGAAATCACGGTCAATAAACATGATGAAAACCCGACTCTTGTGCGGAAACCCACTTTAAGTGCCTTAGATGCTGCTGTTGTCGCTGGCGTGTGTTATCGTTTTGCCGATGACGAGCAAGCAGGGCAAAAAGCGACTGTCTTTCTGGAATCAGCATTGCAAGACAAAAGTTCATTTTTAGAAACTGTGATGGAAACTATCGCCGCCGCCCATATATACGAGATGCTACGTCCGATTGCAGGTGATAAGTGGCGCGGTCAATTTGCCGCGTATGTCGCTACTTTGTCTGCCACCGATGAAACATCTTATCTTGAGCGCACATGGTTGATGACACTCAATATGGTTGCTGCAATTGTGCTGGATGACGAAGAACGTTTCTCACAGGCTGTTAAGCAATTTCAGCATATTATTGACTATGATATCCACCCCGAAGGGTATATCAAACCTGTGATAAGCCCCAAACCGCAAGAAACAGCGACTTTCAAAGATATGTTATTGACAGTTGCGGCACTCGCACTGGCTGCCGAAGCTGCAACACAGGCAGGGGTTGATTTGTGGGCATACGAAAAGCGTGAAGTCGGGTTAATGACTGTTGCGCCGTATCTCGTTTATTATTATTTCTACCCTGAGAAATGGCATTGGAAAGACACTAGCAGCGAAGAGGAAACTCGTCAGCTTTTGCGACAATATGGGGCATTTATTGAAATGGTTGCTTATCGAGGCAAACCGCGTGGGGTCGAGATGTTATTAGAGGAAGAACGTCCGCTATTTAGTGGGCTAGTGGGTGGCTTAACGACACTGACGCATGGCGCTGTCCCAAAGCGTAAACGGCGCTGGTTTGAATTTTGAGGTCAAGAAAAATATTACAGCATGGGTGCATTTCATCGCAGTGCATAAATTGTAGGGGATGACCCATGTGTCATTCCGCCGTAAATCAGAACGGGCGCACACGCGGATACGCCCCTACAAAAGATAGACCTTTACAGCATGGTTTCGGTATAACGTTCACGGATATTAGGGAAAAGATAGTCAGCAAAAGTGCGCTGGATATCATATGCAGGTCGCCAATGCCAATCTTTTCGGGCGCGACTATCATCGACATCTGCTGCCCATGTATCCACAATGCCTTGTCGTCCGGCACTTGCTTCGTAGCTGATTTGGGCATTAGGAAATTCTGCTTGAACCAGAGTTGCAATTTCGGCGGCGGTGGCACTGAATCCTGTCACATTATAGACTTGGCTATTTAAGGTCTCTCGTGGGGCTTCTGCCAGTTGAATCAAGGCTTGAATACCATCGGGCATTGCCATAAACGGGATTGCCGTATCTTCGCGCACGAAGCAGGTATACGCTTCACCTTTTGCCGCCGCATGAATCATCTCCGGTGCATAATCACTTGTGCCACCTGATGGCACAGTAAAAGCACTAATCAAACCCGGAAAACGCAAACAACGAAAATCGAGACCCACAGAGGGCATATCGGATAATTGCTGATAGTGATTGGTGTAATAGCGTCCGAGATGTTCCGTGTAGAGTTTGTTGCAGCCATACATTGTCGTTGGAAATAGATAATCGTTTTCGGCGACTGCGCCAGCTTGTGCCTTTGTTTGCAAATCAGGCAGACCATAAACGGCTATCGAACTTGGATAAATGAACTTGACCGCTTTTTGGCGCGATTTCCCTTCGCGCATTGCCATATGCAGCAATTGAACTGTTCCTTGCACATTGACGTTATGCGCTAATTCGGGGAACTTCTCGGCGCTGGTGGATAGCAAAGCGGCAAGGTGATAAATAGTGTCGATTTCATAGTCTTGGTGTAGTGATTCGAGCAAGGCATTATCGAGAATATCGCCAACGAGATAACGTTTCACCAATGGACGCAACGCCTCATCCAACGGTTTCAGGTCAAAGGCGACAATTTCCGGCACATGCGCTTGCTGCGATAGATATTTAATCAAGCCATGTCCAACTTCACCATTCGCGCCAGTTATGAGAACAATCGGTTCGCGGGTCATTCATACACCTCAGAAAATCATATCAATTGTAGGGACGAACCCGTGTGTTCGCCCGATGTCGATTGCAGGCTTAAATTACACCCAATGCCTTGCCGACTTTTTCAAATGCGGCTAATGCTTCTTCAAGGTCAGATTGTGAATGGGCCGCGCTGTTCATCACACGGATACGGGCTGTCCCTTGCGGTACAGTTGGGAAACCAATCGCCATTGCAAAGACACCTTCTTCAAATAGCTGCTTGCTAAATGCTTGTGCAAGCGGCGCTTCTCCGAGCATGACAGGCACTATCGGCGTTTCTGTGTGTCCGGTATCGAAGCCGAGTTTTTGCATCTCTGTTTTGAACAATTCGGCATTACTCCATAGCTTTTTAACCAAGTCATCGCTATTTTCCAGCATATCGACTGCTTCTAAGCAAGCCGCCACATCCGGTACTGTCATCGCGCTGCTGAACAAAAATGGACGACCTCGTTGCTTTATCCAGTCGATGATGACCTGCTTACCCGCAACAATGCCACCCATGACACCGAATGCCTTGCTCATCGTGCCGATTTCAACATCGACCTTGCCATGTAAGCCAAAGTGGTCAACGATGCCACGCCCACTGTTGCCGAGAACCCCTTCGCCGTGGGCATCATCTACCATCAGCATGATATCATGTTCATTTGCGACTTCGTACAATTCAGGCAGGGGAGCAATATCGCCATCCATACTGAAAACACCATCGGTTATGATGAGGCGATTGTTGTATTCTGTTGTGGCTTCGATTTTGGCGCGTAAATCACTAGGGCTATTGTGGTCATAGGCAACAATTTTCGCCCGACTCAAGCGGCAACCGTCTATGATGCTGGCATGATTGAGGCGGTCAGAGAAAATAACATCTCCTTTGCCAACTAACACTGGAATCGTCGCTAAATTAGCTGTAAAACCACTTTGCAGAGTCACGACTGCCTCCGCTTTTTTGAACTCTGCCAAGCGTTGTTCGAGTGTGTCGTGGAGGCTCATTGTCCCGGCAATCGTCCGCACGGCACCGGGCCCGATACCATATTGGTCAATGGCTTTTTTGGCAGCGTCTTTGAGACGTGGATGATTGGCGAGACCTAGATAATTATTGGCGCAAAAATTAAGAACTTGCTTGTCATTGATGACGACATGCCCATCCATCGGGCTATCAATCGTGCGGATGCGGTTATATAAGCCTTGCTCTTGTAATGCTGCAATTTGGTCAGCAAGGTATTGTGTTTTGCTATCTGTGCTGTATTTGCTACTTGTCATAGCCACACTCTCTGATAATAGATTTACTTGTTTAACAAACTATTTGCGATAATGCTCTAACGCCTACCTCACTTTGCAATTTTGTGTGAGGCGCGGTGAAACCCCGAAAGGGGCTTATTGTTTATAGTGTATGATGATAATGCTGCGATTTTCACAAAGAATATAAGTAATAAGCATCAATCGCTATATCCAATAGAGCATATAACCCTTCTTGTTTAACAAACTATGCGTGGTCTGTGACTTGCCCGACAAAATAACACATAACCTTAATTTCCAAACAGACTCGTAGCACAATAGACAACAATTCAGTATTTATGAGGTCACTACTACTTGACCAATTTAATTCTTGACGATTAGATTTGTGTTTTTCGGGCGCAATGCCTTGCGCCCCTACATAAAAACTTTTTTGGTCATGTACTACAGGACTTCAAACGAAAACGAAACAATTTCAAAACGAAAAATTATCGTATCCTTTCTACTTTACTAAAGTTATAGTGTTACAATATTAATACATTAACGAACGGTACAGGTATCTAATCCAAAAATGCTAATGAGTATTTCAACCCTTACACACCCCAACGTAAGTGCCAACTATGATGCTGAACATGGCATCGCCTACATTACCTATTCTGGTTTGCTCACTGCCGAAGTTAGCACGGCTGTCTATGAATGGTTGAGTGCTTTGATAGAAGAAATTGGCATTGATAATATGTACGGTGAGGTCTTTGACTTCCGCGACGTGAAAGAATTCATGCCGGATAACCTGTTACAAGCCCGTCGGAAAAGTCGTGGCTACAATTTGCGGAATAATGTGAAGAAACTGCCGATAGCCATGATTGTAGAGAATTTTTATCAAGAAGAAATCTTGCGCGGTCCGATGCAAAATGTTGAGGAAAATAAGCGCAAACGGATTGTTCGCAAGTTAGATGATGCGTTGGCATTCTTGCATGAGTGGCACGCTGAACAAGAAGATTCCTAAACGAGCTATTCTTCCACACAATTGCGGCGTACAAAGAGCTGAGAATCCCACTCGGCTCTTTGCATTTAAGGGTAATGAGTTTGGCAATATCACATTCAAGGCACAGAATATTTTCTAAGATGGTCAAGACCGACTACGATTATTAAGGAGCAATCATGAGCGAAAAATTACAAGCCTATTTGCAACGTATCAGCTTTACGGGTGCTACTGAACCGACGATTGAAAATTTACGGGCGATTCATCGGGCGCATATGATGACTATCCCATTTGAGAATCTCGATATTCATGTCGGGCGTTGGATTGTGCTGGATGATGATAAATTGGTATCACCTCAATAAATAGGGGCAGAGTGGAAACAAGCGAAAAAGCGACGATATTCTGACGGAAAAACAAAGAGAAAAGCGCTACAATATAAAGAAATAAGCGCAAACAGGAAAAGTCGATGCCCCCAAAAGAATTTAA
>JAUZRW010000058.1 GCA_030950085.1 Anaerolineae bacterium | reverse complement strand
TTCACTGCACGAACTTCTGTCCGCAAATCTTCAATGATATTCAATAGCCCACCCACCAGATGACGCATCTTTTCGTCTTCAATTTGACTCAGGTTAAATTCTTTTGGGGGCATCGACTTTTCCTGTTTGCGCTTATTTCTTGATATTGTAGCGCTTTTCTCTTTGTTTTTCCGTCAGAATATCGTCGCTTTTTCGCTTGTTTCCACTCTGCCCCTATTTATTGAGGTGATACGAGCATAGCATGTGTTGACCACATCAGCAGCTTTTGGATTGCCTCAATGTTGATAGAATCCATTTTTAAGGGTAAAGTTTGCTATAGATACTCATCATCATTGAGTCATTGTCTAAGGAGAAAAATGTGATTATTCAGGAAATTATGACGATTCATCCTATTTTTATACAAGAAGATGAAGATATGCGCCGTGCCGCCGAAATCATTAGTATTGCCGAAGTGAGTGATATTATGGTTGTGGACGAGGATAAAAATTTCGTGGGTGTGCTGTCTGAGGGTGATTTGTTACGCGCTGTACTCCCTAATTTTGACGATGTGATTGATGAGGGTGGGACACTCGCCGATGCCTTCAATTTTTTCATTCGTAAAGGGAGTGATTTAGCCGATTACCCCATCAGCCCAATTGTCATTAAAAACTCAATTACGCTCAAATTAGACGATGAAGCGGCTCAAGCGGCAACCATCATGATAGAAAAGCAAATTCGTTGTTTACCAGTGGTTGATAAAGGAAAATTGGTCGGAAGTCTTTCTCGCGCTAATCTTTGTCGTGCGATTATCTATTATACCTAATATACGCCTCATATTTTAATGTAGAGTCCGAGAAGTTTTTAGAATTTGCTTGTAAGGGCATAGCGTGTTATGCCCCTACAAAAAATGCAATTTTAGTTCCAATTTATTTCCAGATTCTACATTACTACATGACCAAATAAGTTTTTATGTGGGGGGGCAAGGCATTGCGCCCGAAAAGCGCATAATCTAATCTTTTTTCGGGGTTTCATCGCACCTCACACAAAATGATACAGTGAGATAGGGTCTATAGGTTCAACAGAGATACTTTGTTAAACAAGATGAACCTCAGAGACACAAGTTCAAAATTTCTCTTTGTGCCTCTGCATCTTTGCGTTAAGCGTTTTATCAAAAAAAAGGATGGGTTCTATGAAAACTGTACCTGCACGCGAGGTTCTAAACGAAGCTGAACGTATTAACCAGCAACAGGGACATGAAAACTTAGGATATTTGAGCGCCAGTGCTGGCTTTTTACCACTTCACCCTCCTTTATTGCAAATGCCAGAGAGTCATGCTGCATGGGATGAGATGGCAGAGAATTTGCCGTATCTGCATAAAACACTCGAATTGCGCCGTGTGCTAGATGCCATGCCGTATCTGTCGGGGACTGTGCAAGCTGTTCCCGATAAATATTTATTGCGTGCCTCATCTCTGTTAGGGGTCTTTGCCCATGCTTATCATCATATCCAAATAGACCCAGCACCCCTGCCAGCGAATATCATGCAACCATGGACAGAAGTTTCGCGGCGCTTGAACAAAGCAAAACCGTACCTATCTTACGTTGATTTAATCCTCAATAACTGGAAACTACGGGACTCCAACATCAAGAATCCGCGCACTGTGGAAAATATGGATTTGTTATTTCCGACTGTCGGCAATGAAACAGAGCGTGCTTTTTATATGGGACAGGTCGAAGTTGCTGCGGGTTTTACCTCTATTATGAATGCGGTTATCCGCGCACAAGAAGCAGTTGTCAACGACGATAACACGGGCTTAGAAACCGAACTTATTCGCATTATCGAAAACTTACAATATCTGTCTTCGACGATTTATCAGAAAATTGACCCCAACCCCTACAGCAAAACCTATATTGACCAAGTGATTTGGGCGAAAACAGTCGCGCCGTTTGCTGTTCCGATTTCTGAGGGCGTGCCGAGTCCGAGCGGGACAGCCATCGCCCATTTCCATATGATGGATGCCTTTTTGCCACGCACGCGCTATCAATCGCAACTTGGCAAGCAGGCAGTTTCTTTAGCTGAACACGCACCACTCCATACGCGCAATTTCGTTGAAGCCGTCAAACAAGTTTCTGTTCCAGAATATATTGAGAAAACGGGCAATCAAGTGTTACGTGGTTTATATAACTCTCTGGTTGATACTTATGCGAGTGATAAAGGCTTTTTGGGAGTTCATCGCTTGAAAGCATATGGTTTTTTGGAAGTCGCCTTCAAGGTCGGGCGTTCGGTAACGACGGGTGCGAAGTTTACCGGACTCTTCAAAGACCGCACTTGGGATAAGATTGATGTCGAATTGGCGTTGACTCGTGATGAACGATATCTGCATGGCAATCAATATGTGGATGCTGTCAAACCAACATCTGGCAGCATTAGCACTGACCCTCAGACCGGACAATGGATTAACTTTATCGCCTTCGACATTACCGAAAAAGGCATTTATTATCAACCGGGTGATAGAGTTGGAGTCTTAGTCGAAAATTCAGATTTCCTGATACAAGAAACCTTACATGCTTTACAAGCAGCCGGCGACGAAGAAGTTGCCTTAACCCAACAATGGCAAGAAGCATTACGCCTCAGACCGGAATATACAGGCGAAGAAAAAACATTGCCGCTTCGTACTATTCTCAAATTTGGCAAAATTCGCCCCGTAACCCGTGAAATAGGGAAACGCCTCTTTGCGCTGAGTGCTAATGAGACCTTGCGGCGCGTTCTTAATGCCCGTATGGAAGACCAATGGGAATTGTGGGATTTGCTCAATATTTTATATGTTGGACGCTTTGATACTCGTCGTCTTTGGAAAGCGAGCCCATGGGAGGCTGAGAGTATTTGTCGTGTTGTGCGGCCGGAAGTCTTTCGTCTTTATTCGATTGCCTCAGCGATGCAGCCAGATAGCAAAGAAGAAACACTGCATTTAACCGTCGGTGGCTTAGAATATGAAACACCTCAGACACCCTATTCTTTCAATGAAAAAAGGGCAGGCACAGCGTCGTCTTTCTTGCGCCGTATTTCAACATCAACCAATGATGAAGACGGGACAAGCAAGCAAGTTGGTATAGCCATTATTCCAACGATGCGCTTTCATCTCCCGCGTGACCCACAGCGTCCAATTGTCATGTTTGCAGCAGGTTCTGGGATTGCGCCCTTTTGGGGTTTTCTACAAGCACGGACACAGCAAGCGGATAGTGGCGAAAACTGGCTCTTTTTTGGCACACGGACTGCCAAGCAAATTTACTACAAAGAGGCTTTTGAACAGATGGAAGCGCGACAAGAACTGAACTTGCGCGTGGCATTTTCTGGCGAAGACGTTGCACTGCGTTTCGAGAATAGTCGCTATGTCCTTGAGGAAGGGCAACGACAACGAATTGATAAACTGATGCAAATGCCAGCTAACGCCCAAGCCCTTTGGGATTTGATGCGGAGTCCAGAAGAGGGTGGCAAGGGCGCTTATCTATACGTTTGTGGTCGCACAGGATTTGCTGTTTCGGTCATGAATGCGATTAAAGACGTGATGATGCAATTTAACGGCAATGACCCTAATTTAGCGGATGAAATGTTGCGCGTGATGGTTGCCGAAGGGCGCTTCATGCAAGATATTTTCACGACGTATACCGGCAATACACAAGACAGCAAACAATACAATATTTCGGAACTCATCCTGCATAACAACCCAAAAGCAGGTTATTGGATGACCATTAGCGGCAAAGTATATGATATTAGCGATTTCATGTTTCTTCATGCCGGTGGCGAACGTATCATGGCGAATAATGCAGGGCTTGATGCCACGCAACCATATCAGACTGTACTACATCATGTCAATTCAGAAGTGGATGCCTTGTTGGGCATGTATGAGCTAGGCAGTATGCGCCGCATGAACTTTGATAGTGTTTGGGGTATCGGTCTCAATGAAGATGGCTTGCATTTTGTGACCTTAGAAAATGTGTTCAAACAATGGGTTCGCTATCTTTATTTGGTCGTGGGCATGGAAAATGCGCTCTATAATGATTACGATTTTGCGACTTTAGAATCGACCTATCAAGAAGACCCCCAAGAATTGACTCCTTTCAAAATCCAGTTTTTGATTGAATCACATCGGCGCTTTTTAGTGAGCTATTTAGATGGGCTTATTGATGAAGATTTACAAAATATCTGGTGGGTCACATTAGGATTGTGCGATATTCATCAAGATATACGTTGGTTGCAAGACCAAATGGGGATTATCACACGTTCCGATTCTTATAAATTGGTGCGAGGCGCTAATCGGGTGATGAAAGACCGCTTATACCAATTACAAAATGAAAGTGACGAAAAACGCTATCAACAATCTTTTGTGCAGTTGAGCCACTTCTGCGGCGTTTGTGCGGATGCCGATTTGAAAGTTATGTACAACCTCAAGGTGATGCTCCGCGAAGGCATTATCTTGTTTGAAAAACACGAAGCACAAGTGGTTGAGAATGCGAGTGATGACCTCATGCGTGTCCTTAAATCTGTGCCTGTTCTTGTACAAGAATATTACAAACAACTCGCCATCGAACTTGAGCTATTAGGATTGTCTTTAGCCAACATTTCCTCAGATGAATTAGATGAATCTATCCCAGATGGCGCAGCTTTCCCCGGACACGGGGGGACACAAGCGTAACGTTAATCACCTGCGGCTGAAGGTTGGAGTTGTTGCCGTGTCTTAAGGCTATCATCGGGTAGGAACAGCACCGATGCGACAGCTACAATCACAAATAAGAGGGCGGTTGCTGCGAATGTGCCGCGCAAACCAAACCACAAGGCAATTCCAGCCCCTGCAAGTGGCGCGATTGCCCTTGCGCCAGCAACAATCGAATTATCGAGACCATACACTGCCCCTTCTTCGCCGGGTTCTGTATAGCGAGCAAGCAAGGCTGAGGGTGCTGCGATGATGCCGCCCATTGCGAAGCCGGCTAAGGCTTGTAATCCAAGCAATTGCCAGACATTCACCACAAAAACTTGTGGAATATAAAAGGCGACCACAGCGATAGATGCCCACATCAAGACAATCCGATGCCCGATACGGTCTCCTAAGCGTCCCAGATAAATCCCACTTATGGTCGCGGTAGCCGATGAAACAGCCATCACAGACCCTGTGAAAATGCTTGTGTTGGCAGCATCCGGCGGCAAGAGCGACAAGATAAAGAGCGGCGTAATCGGGATAATGAGCGAACGCCCGACACCTGCTAGAAAACGCATCATATAAACCATCGACACACCATTAGCACTCATGACATGCTGCCATTGTGCCATCAAGCCAAGTCGTCTCTCAGCGTCATTTTTGGCTTTTTCGCTATCGAAGTTTTCGTGGATACCAAAATAAATTAAGATACCGGACAGAAATAACAAGAAACCTGTGATGTAAAATGGCATGGCGTAACCATACATATCAGCCATAACACCGCCTAGTAATGGACCCAATGCCACACCACCCCACAAACCAACTTGTAGTGTTCCCATAGCAAAGCCGATTTTCTCACGCGGGACGGTTGCGGCGATGAGTGCATTATTCGCTGCCACTGTTCCGGTGACGATACCTTGTACACCACGCAAGAAAATGAGTTGTTCGCCACTACTAACCATACCCATCATTGCCGAGAGAATAGCCCCACCAAACATCGCACGCATAATCATCAATTTACGCCCATAGCGGTCAGCAACTGCCCCCCAAATCGGCGCAGCAATCATCATCGTGAGACCTTGTGCGCTGATAACAAGCCCTGCCATGACTTCGACACTCAGACCATGTGTCGAGCCGAGGTCTTCAACATAAAGCGGTAAAAAGGGAAAGACCATCGAGAAGCCGACAGCCGTTAACATTTGCGAGAGAAAGACGACCCCCAATACCACTTGCCAATAGGGGAGTCCGAGAAAGGTTGATTTTTTCATCTATGTTATTCGCTATGCGGTCAAATATCATCTTAGCGTAAGACTCAATAGAGTCTGAATCAACCCTTCCACCTATGACCAATCTTTTATGAAGCGGTTATTGTCGTACTTAACCGCCGCTTGTATTTGCCATATTTGCACGAATTTGGTTTCTTAGTTGCACCAGTTCAGGGAAGTTGTAGAAAAAATTAATCTTCTGGTCGGCAACGGTATTGCCTGTTGGTCTCGCCTGTAGGACAAAGGCGGTGAAGGATTCGGACATATCTTCGGCGATATTGGTGGCGGCATACTCAGTGACGAATTGATTGGCTGTTGTCCCTGTTGAGTTTGCCCAAAATTGGCTATTGAATTGGTTGATGTAAGAATCTGCACCTGCACAGCCTTCATCAAGTTGTAGGGTAGAACAAGTGCCAGAGCCGCCACTCGCTAATGTGCCATTAACCTGTTCGGGGTTGAGGGTGAGGATGTGGGCGTATTCATGAATAATCGTGCGTGTGAGTTCATTTGGATTATCAAGTTCTGCCACATTTAAGCCCAAAACGAACTTTGTGGGGTCGTTTTCATCTTGATAAACATAACCGGATGTTTCGGGGTCATTAAAAACTTCCAATTTAGATATCTGTTGCAATCTGTCTGCTGGGATGATTCGCGTGAAGGCATCCCAAAGTTGCTGCTGTTGCTCTGTAGGGCTGCCTTCTAAATCTGTGCCGTTAATGGGGAATGTCGCTTCAACAGATTCACCTCCGGCATTACCGCCTTCGACAAAATCGCCAAAATCATCAAAGTCCTCAAAACCGCCGTAGTCGCCATAATCACCGTATTCACCATAGTCGTCGCCGTAGTCATCACCGTAGTCATCACCGTAGTCGTCGCCGTAGTCATCACCGTAGTCGTCGCCATAGTCATCACCATACTCATCGCCGTAGTCATCACCACCATCATCTTGGGCAGATACTTGAGCAATGGAAAATAAGAGAGTCATGAGTAACAAGAACGTGAAGAAAATACGTTTGTTGGATTTAGGACTAGACTTCATAATTTATACTCCGAATATGTTGTGGATTGAAAAGTTATGGATATTGTTTTTCTATTATATGTGATAGGCCGTGATGTGTGTGAAGAAATATTGATTATGTCTCATAGTGATTGAAATGTGTATCAGATAACTGAATGTCTCGCAAGCAAACCCCTAATATCTGGGGGATATTGTTGGGCAGTGTCTATTTGCTGCTCACAAGCGATATGTTTCTCGTGATTCGTTTGCCAACCGCCTGTGTCGTTGGCATGGCTTTCTTAGTTCTGCTATGGATGTTGAGTTTGCCATTGATGCAACATAAGCGCAAAGAAATTAAACCTAAATAACCGTCAGCGAGTAGACTAACGCGCCTCATCTAATGCTTCGACTTGTTTCGGATTAATCGCCACCACGCAGGGCATCGGCGGCACTGTTACTGTCGGACTCGTCACTGTCATTGGAACTATCGCCACCACGCAGGGCATCGGCGGCACTGCTACTGTCGGACTCGTCACTGTCATCGGAACTATCGCCACCACGCAGGGCATCGGCGGCACTGCTACTGTCGGACTCGTCACTGTCATCGGAACTATCGTCACCACGCAGGGCATCGGCGGCACTGCTACTGTCGGACGCGCTACTATCATCCGAGCTATCGTCATTTTGTGATGTATCTACCGTGCTATCGTTATCATCTGGTTCTTCAATTACTGGAATAGCGGTTTCTAGTGTGATAGCTCTAGCAATCTCTTCTAATAGGGTGACGGCAGGTGTGTCTTCAAGTGTGTTATTATTGACAACATTGGGGAGATTGTAAGTAGCAGCAATACGAATAACCAGATTTGCATTGCTCTCTAACGCTGCCCCTGCGCCGAGAACCATCAATAAGCCGTAGCCACCGTCGTCCATCTCAATGAGAATAAGCGCACCGCTTTTATTATTGAATTCGACAGCAACCACAGCAGCTGCCCGTCCATCAATACTTGTTGACTGGATATCATCGCCCACAAAATCAACAAAACTGGCTAGATTAGAAACAACCTCTGTGGGGGTTGATGCGTCAAGAACAAGGCTGTCAATCGTCACGGTAGAATAAGCATAAACTTCTAGTGCATCATTGGATAAGACAACAAATGTAGCATCGGCATCATCTATATCCCAAGTGGAGGGAAAATGTAGAGTGAAGGTTTCATCTGGAGATGTGAACGCAGCATCCAAATCGGATTGTGCCAGCGTATTCACAGTCAGCACACTTACTCCAATAAAGAGGAGACCTATCAAAATAAAGCGTCGCAAAGCCATTCTCAAAATCCTTTATTGTGGTTTGCCCTAGTTTAACTGAGGATACTTGACTTAAGCAACAATAGTTCCAAATTGCGGTGCTTCAAACACAAATAGAATCGTTTCGATAGCAAGAATGATGCTTGAGAAGTTCTTCATTTTGAGTGATAGTTGACATCAGACTTAGATTTCTCTAATTCGCTGTGTTTTCCTAGCTTGTGAGTTTTAGTAGCTAATTCTATAATGACGCGCCTATCAACGATTCTAATGAGAAAGATTTTCTATGAGCGAAACTTACGATAAAACAAAGCAATTGCTAGATGATGGCGAACATGAGCAAGTTGTTGAAGCAATGACAAGTGCTATCGCAGCCGAAAAACAAGCCGATTATTATTACCTGCGCGGTTTAGCCTATATCGAATTGGATGAACTGCCAGAGGCGTTTAGTGACATGAATAAGGCGGTACAACTCGCCAGACGCGAATCGAAATATTATGTCGGGCGCGGACGGGCTTTCTCCATGAAGGGCGATGACAAAAATGCTATCAGCGATTTCAAACGGGCGATAAAATTGAATCCCAATAATGCCGAAGCCTATGCTGAACGCGGCGAGTATTTTAGCAGTCATAAAAATGTCGCTAAGGCAATTGATGATTTCACCAAGGCAATTGAACTTGATGACACTTTAGGAGAAGCCTATTATGGTCGCGGCATTGTCTATTCCGATAAGGAAGAGTATGACGCGGCTTTAGCGGACTACAACAAAGCCTTAGAACTGATGGGGGATGATGCTGATTTGTATACCAGCCGTGGGGCAACGCAATTTTTCCTTGATGACTGGGCTGCCAGCAAGACCGATTTCACGAAGGCGCTCGAAATTGACCCAGAGAATGTCCGCGCACTGAATAATCGGGGTGTCGTACAATTCTGTCTGGAAGAATATGAAGCAGCAAAAGAAGATTATGGGACAGCCTTGCAACTGAGTCCACAAGAACGCTTGCTGATAGGTGGATTTGCAATCACATTACACGCCTTGGGCAATAGTGAAGAGGCTAAGAAATTGTGGCAAGGTATGGTCGATACTGACCGCCGCTACCTCGATGCTAAGTGGGTGGGTGAGCAAATGCTTTGGCCAGAGTCTATGATAGAGGAAGCTGATAAAATCACAAAGGCATTGTAGACAAAGTTTGATGCCGCATCGTAATGAATGGTGATAGTGGTCAGATGGTAAGTGATGAAACGATTTTGAATAGTTGTCATCATCATTACAAAAACCCCCACCCAGCCTCCCCTGAATTCGGGGGAGGTGTCGCGTCAGCGACGGAGGGGGTTCGAGAAACACATCCTTATCGCTTACTTTTCAACTACTACCGATTATCGCTATGACAATGCCATGATGGAGGGCTTCTTCGCCAACGTCGACAGTCAGCACTTGGTTATCTCAGTCCAAATCAATATGAGGCACAGATTGCTTAGACAACTTTACTCTCTACCGAAATGGGGCAAGATTAAAATGCTTGATGAGATAAAACGAAATTATCCATCGGAATTATCTTCTTAATGCCGCTTCCATTTACATCTGACACTCTTGTAGAACTGTGTGGGCAGCAATCGACACTTGCACAACAGACCATCCCTACGCTGTATCAAGCATTATCTGGTGGCGTGCCCCGTTATAGTGATTGGTTGAAGCACTTCAAAGCCACGGCACCCAAAAAACTCTCAATAGAAGATATCCAACAACATTATCGACTCAAAAAGGCGCAAGCACCGCGCCTCATTTTCGCCATGCAAACATACTATGCACTGGTTATCAAATTCCTTGCTGCACATTTTCTGGATGCGCTATCAGATAGTGAATCTGTTGTTTCAGGGATATATTTTGTCGAGCAGGGGATTCTCAATTTTACGGATGGCGATATTTACGATTGGTCGGATATTGACTTAACAGCACTGGCAAAAGTTACTTCAAAATTTCAATTTGATATTGTGCCGCCGGATGCTCTCAAAGCACTCTATCATGATGTGTTTCCACGCCCATTACGTCATACATTAGGCGAATATTATACGCCAGATTGGTTAGCCGAGCATGTTCTCAACCGACTGGATTATCATGGAGACGGGCGTTTGCTTGACCCCGCTTGTGGCAGTGGGACGTTTCTTGCACATGCTTTGCGGCGCATGAAAAACCCTTCACTCGATAATATTGCTGGTGTTGATGTGAACCCCTTAGCCTGTCTCGCAGCACGGGCGAATATCTTGTTTTTCACTGGCAAGCCCTCTCACGATATCACGATTCCTATCTATTGTGCCGATAGTATTCTCAATCCGCCGCCGATTGGCAAATTTGATTTTATTGCTGGCAATCCGCCATGGATAAATTGGGAAACACTGCCGCCGACTTATCGTGAGCAAACAAAACAATGCTGGCTTGACTATGGTTTATTCCCCCATTCGGGTATGGATAGCATACTCGGTAAGGGCAAAAAAGACCTCTCTATCTTACTAAGCTATGCGAGTATAGATGAAAACTTAAAAGATAGTGGCAAACTAGGCTTTATTGTCACTCAAACCCTTCTCAAATCGAGTGGGGCAGGGGCAGGTTTCCGAAAACTTGTGATAAGTCATACGCCATTATCCATTGTCGTTGTCGATGATTTAAGCCGCATCAATGCCTTTAGTGGGGCATCCACACGGGCGATTGTGATTGTGCTACAAAAAGGCAAAAAGACCCGTTACCCCGTGCCGTATTATCTATGGCGCAGAAACGGCAAACCGATTCGCGGCTATGATTCGTTGCAAACAATCAAGTCGAAAATCAAGCAAATACCGTTTGTCGCCGAACCTGTCGCCGAAGCCGATTCAGCATGGCTGACTGGACGTAGTAATGCTATTCAAGCAGTGCGGAAATTACGTGGACAATCGGATTATGAGGCTCATGCGGGGGTCTATAGTGGCGGTGCGAATGCCGTTTATTGGCTGGATGTTATCGAGTGTGAGGGTGATTTAATGCGTGTGCGGAATATCGTTGAGGGCGCGAAACGGTCTGTTAAAAAAGTCGAGACATGGCTAGAGGCAGATTTCATCTATCCCCTGTTGCGCGGACGTGATATCAAACGTTGGCAAGCAAACCCTAGCATCCATATCTTAATGGTGCAAAATCCAAAAACCCGAGTCGGCTATGACGAAGCATGGCTACAGAAACACTATCCGCGCACCTATGATTATCTCGCTCAATTTGAGGTGATGCTACGCAGCCGGGCAACCTACAAACGTTACTTTCGTCCGACAGAGCCTTTTTATAGTATGTTCGATGTCGGTCAGTATACGCTTGCGCCGTTCAAAGTGGTTTGGCAAGGATTTGGCGCGAAGTCGATGCAAGCTGTCGTTATTTCGGCAGTGGATGGCAAAGTCATTATGAGCAATCAGGCGATGCACCCCTTCATTGGATTGCATGATGAAAATGAAGCGCACTATCTCGCGGCGTGTATGAATAGCGCCCCGTTTGAATATGCTGTCATGAGTCATACTCAAAGTGGCGGCAAAAGTTTCGCCCAACCCGGCATCCTCAAAACATTGCGACTCCCACGCTATGATGCAGAAAACACGGTGCATCAGCAATTGGCAAACCTGTCACGGCAGGCACATAGCGGCACAGTCGATAATACCGCTATTGCCGCCTATGCCGCACAATTATGGGCTTTATCCACACCAGAATTGGCGGCTGTTCACGAGAGTTTGCACGATTGGCGCTAACGGAAGCGGCACGGTAAAATCCCGAAAGGGGCTTATCGTTCAATTGGCACACCGACGCTATTGCCCCACTCTGTCCATGAGCCATCATAATTACGGACATTTTCAAAGCCCAGCAGATATTTCAGCACGAACCATGTGTGACTACTGCGTTCTCCAATGCGACAATAAGCGACCACTTCTTTCTTGGGGTCAAGTCCGCGTTCTTCCTGATAGAGTTTTTCCAATTCTTGCCGCGATTTGAATGTGCCATCGTCATTTACTGCCCGTGACCATGGGATGCTTTTTGCACCGGGGATATGCCCACCACGCATCGCACCTTCTTGTGGATAACCTTGCATATGCAGCTTCTCGCCACTGAATTCGGCTGGACTCCGCACATCGACCAATTGCCCATTTTTTTCAACGTGTTTCAGCACATAATCGCGGAAGGCACGCAATTGACTATCATCACGTTCGGGGGCTGTATACTGTGTCGCCGTATAGTGTGGCACATCACGGGTTAAGTCGCGCTTTTCATCTTCCCATTTTTTGCGCCCACCATTCATCACCTTAGCGTTGCTGTGTCCAAAAAGTTGGAATACCCAAAAAGCATAGGTCGCCCACCAATTACTCTTATCGCCATAAAAAACGACTGTCGTTTCTGGTGTGATGCCGATACGACTAGCGAGTGCCTCAAAACCTTCCTTGTCGATATAATCGCGCACGACCTGATGGTTGAGGTCAGTTGTCCAGTCCACTTCGACAGCCCCTGCAATGTGACCAGACGGATATAGCAGGGCATCTTCGTTCGATTCGATAATGCGTACATTGGGGTCATTGAGATGTTCTGCAACCCATTCTGTGCTCACAAGAACTTCGGATTTCGCATAATCACTCATAGTAGACTCTCCTCTTTATAGTTTTGCTATGAAAAAATAGCCTCACAAATTGACGACTTTATTCTGAACATGCTTACACTCCATATTAAGCGTTCGCAACAAAAAAAGCTAATCCACAAGCTCACTTGCAACTGTTTTGTGCGTGTAATGACCGTCATTAGCATATCGAAACCCTATCATGAGACGAATCGCGTTGCAATGTATTGCTCTGTGACACTCGGCGGCGAGATATAAGGGGCAATCCATAAAAATGAAAAAAGGACAGCACACTTGGCTGCCCTATGAAAATCTTGCTTGGATTATGGCTTAGTCGCCTGCGCCTTGTGGTGCAGTATGCGGTGAACGGGGTAGTGCAGGAGCGCCATCTTCTGGTAAGCCAAAATGGGCATCAATCGCATCCAAGTAAGCTGTTGACGCTTCTGTGCCATAGCCATAAGGGTCTTCAAACGGAATCGGCGGTTCTTCAAAGTTGTACGGTGGTGGTGGTGAAGTCGTCGCCCATTCTAATGTGAGCGCCCGCCACGGATTAGCACCGCCTACTTTACCCTTGAAGGCACTCCACGCAAAGTTGAACAAGAAAATGAAGGTACTGGTGCCGAGTACAAAAGCCGCGATACTGGAAACCTGATTCAAGGTCTGCAATTCTGGCGCATACACAGCGACACGACGCGGCATCCCTAACATCCCTGCCATGTGCATGGGGAAGAATGTGAAGAAGAAGCCAATATAGGTCAAAACGAAGTGCGCCCGTCCCCATGTTTCATTCATCATACGTCCGGTCATTTTTGGAAACCAGTGATAGAGGCTGCCGTAAATGCCGAAGACCGTGCCACCATATAATACGAAATGGAAGTGTGCTACGACAAAGTAAGTATCATGAACATGCGTATCGAAGGGAATAGCAGCCAGCATCACACCGGAAATCCCACCAATGACAAACATGGACAAGAAGCCAAGCCCAAACAGCATCGCTGATGTATAGCGAATTTTACCATCCCAGATAGTCCCAAGCCACGAGAAAATCTTAATCCCTGTAGGCACAGCAATAATCACCGTTGTAATCATAAAGGGAATCCGCAATTCGGGTTGTAAGCTGGTGAACATATGATGTCCCCATACTGTAAAACCAATCAGGGCAATCGCCATACTAGACATGGCAATCATCCGATAGCCGAAAATAGGTTTACGACTATGAACAGACAAAATTTCACTCAGCGCACCCATCAACGGCAGTACCATAATATAAACCGCCGGATGACTGTAAAACCAGAAAACATTTTGCCACAGTAAGACATCGCCGCCACGTCCAGCATCAAAGAAAGCTGTGCCGGCGACACGGTCAAGCAAGAGTAAGGTTAATGCGCCAGCGAGGAAAGGTGTCGCCATGATGATAATGAGGGCTGTTGCTAGGACTGCCCAGCAGAGTAAGGGCATTTGCCATATACTCATTTCTTTTTGGCGCATATTGAGGATGGTCACGATGAAATTAATCGCCCCCACAATCGAGGAAATCCCCAAGAGATGCAAACTCATCGCCCACAATGTTTGCCCATCGCTACTAAATAATGTGCTTAATGGTGGATAAGATGTCCAACCAGCCTCCGCTTGCCCAACAAAATAACCCATTATCAACATAATGCCCGCCGGTGGAATCAGCCAGAAGGCAAAGGCATTCAGCCATGGGAAAGCCATATCATTTGCGCCGATTTGTAGCGGCACGACATAGTTACCGAGTGCGCCAATCATCGGGATGATGAACAAGAAAATCATGATTGTGCCGTGCATTGTAAAGAGGCGGTTATACTCGGTGCCATTGGCGATGTAATCTAATGACGGGGTTAGTAATTCCCAGCGAATGAGCATTGCCGCCCAACCGCCAATGATAAAGAAAATGAGCGCGGTGATGGCATATTGTAAGCCAATCACTTTATGGTCAACTGACCACGAGAGTAGCTCTTTCAAACCGGGCATCGGATGTTCTGGCGTTTTGTCTTGTTGCGCTTGTCCCAACGGGACAGAAATTGTAGCCATGCAAAGACCTTTCTGAATAAATTTGTGCTAACAATCTAGCTGCTTTATTATGTTCAGCTAGTCGGGGCGCAATACATTGCGCCCCGACCTGTGATTATTCGTATTCGTCTGTAATGTCGGTCAATTCTGCTTCCAGTGCATCTTTGTCTTCTAAACGACCTTCTTCATTGAAGTTCAGATTTTCGAGGTTACAGGTGCTATCTGCTGCGTCGCCACTCGTGGTTTGTGTACATAGATAAGCCACAATCGCGTTCAAATCTTCTTGCGGCATCACACTACCTGCTCCGTCGGTCACGAATTGCGGCATGACTCCGGCATTATATGCGGCAACAACATAAGCATTGGGCAAACGAATGGATTGGGCAAGGTATTCTGCACCGTTTGACACATCTTCACCGACAGTCCCTGCACGGTCAGCAGCACGGTCTCCAATACCATCCAGACTAGGGGCAAGTGCGCCTGTCCAACCTAACGCTTCAAGTGTATGGCAGTTCGAGCAAGGATATTGACCGGTGCTGAGAAGAATACGTCCTAAATCAACGGGACCTGATGGCGGAATACGATTGGCTTCTATGGCATTGTTATACCAAGCATCCATCATCGCATCTTCACTTTCCCACAAAATCAAGTCCGACGTGAAGCCCATTGCACCGTGTCCACTGCCACAGAGTTCCGCACACACCACACGCAGTTTGTTATAGCGTCCGAGAATCTCATCGGTAGCGACAAAGCCATCTTCTCCATTAATAATCACGGCTGTCCAATTGCCTTCAAGTTGGGCATCGCGGTCAGCCAATTCCAGTTCAACATTGACAGGATAAATACTCAAGTCGGTATCTGTCTCAGTTAAGTCTTCAAAGACAATCTCGGAATCAGCACGCGCTTCGGCATAGACAGTCACTGGACTGAGCGCAGCGCCAAATTGCCAGCCAACTTCGGGGTCCATAGTAGTAAAGCGAACTTCGGTTGTCCGTCCGGGTAGTAAATCTTGCTTGATACGCATCGTTGGCACCCAGAAACTATGAATAACATCACGGGTATCCATCCGCAGGAATAAATTCTGTCCCACATAAGTATGTAAATCGAGCGAATTGAGAACAATGATATCGCCTTCTACATTCTCTTCATTCGTGATGTATTCAAAACTCCAGCCGAAACGTTGGGCATAGACGTTGATATCAAGCGGTTCACCATCAACCACATTGATAGAATCCGCAGCCAACACTTCGGTATTATCGCTCCACACGACAAAGGAATAGAGTGCAATAGTGACAACAATCACAGATGGAACGATTGTCCACACGATTTCCAACATGACATTGCCATGAATAGCGGGACCATCTGTAAAATCGTTCGCTTTTGCACGGAAGGCAACCGCCGCATAATAAACCAAGCCTTGTACAAGGAAGAAAACAACAGCACTAATGCCTATCAGCACACGGAAAAGTTCATCAGTTCGCTCGGCTTGTACCGATGCCTGCATAGGGAGCGTTCCCCAAGAAGGGTAAAAAACATATGTCCCTAAGCCAAAAACTAAAGCCAGCACACCAAATATAATCAGGGGCATGGTGGAAATGGCGGACTGTTGACTAGGGTTTTTACTGATATCCATACAAAAAATCCTACCTATAACCCGAATATTCAATCTTAAAAATCGAGGTTGAGACCGTATTTATGGTCTTACAAAACCCACCGCACACACAATATGAATAGTATGCAGGGCAAATAGCCTGAAATGACAAACTCTGTGAAAAAGCCCCTTTCGGGGTTCATCTCGCCTCACACAAAATGACAAGGTGAGATAGAGTCTATAGGTTTAACAGAGATACTTCGTTAAACAAGTTGTTTGTGCGAAATTTAACAAATACGCGCCTATCTTATCAAAGAGCAACCCATTCGGCAAGCAATGATGAATGCAAATACCAAAATTGCAAGCGACCCTATTTTACCGTCATACGAACAATTTCTCAACGAATTCATCAAATGGATTCATTATAGAAATAGAAGAGGATGTCTATCCGATAGCGAAGGGTTTGACACGCGACCACATCAGGCGCACATAGGCAAGCACTGCACAAAATACGAGAAACCGTCCTCCAAATGCCAAAACGGGGGCTTTTCCCCACCATAGAACGATTGCGGTTGTAACAACACCCATATTCAATAAAACGAAACTAATCCAGCCAAATACTTCTTTACCATAGCGATTGCCTGTCGAAAAACGTGGAATCACCCAGAAAGAAACACCCATCACGAATTGTATTGTCCAGCCAAATATCAGTAATTCGATATGGGATGCCCGTAAACGCCAGATAGCGGGTGCAAACGGTAGTCCTTTATTCCACAGCAACAGTGACCCTATGAAAAAACCGATTCCCATGTGAATTAAAGCTGCCCGAATCAATAACTTACTTAAGCGTGGCATGATTATCGCTCCTTAACGCGAGACCATGTATTGATGATGAAGCCCCAGCCGCCAAGCAATTGTGTCACCCCCGATAGTGCCAGCAGCCACCCAGCGCCTAATGTTGGATAAAGTGCAACAAGCGGTTCGCCGATAGTACGTAAAATAATACCCGTATTCAGTAGTAAGAATATTGCCCAGCCTAGACGCTCGTTACCACGCGGATTTTCTTTTGTATACTTGGGGAACATCCAATAGGCAACACCCACAATGACTTGTGTAATCCAACCAACAGTCAGCAGATGGAGATAGGTCGGGCGCAATAAGGCGATACTTGTAGGCAAGTCGAATACAGGTTGTGCCATGACAACTGTTGCCAACAATAGACCTATGACAAAGTAAATCATCCCTGACTTGATAAAATAACGTGCCAATGTGGGCATTTCGTATCCTTTGCATTGTGATTTAACAACGCCATTTTACGCTTGATTTAGGAACAGAAACTAAATAACTCTAGCAATTGTTGTTCCAACAGTTTGGGAATAAGCGTGAAAAGTTATCAGTTTTTAGTCATCAGTTATCAGAAAAACAATTATCGTGAACTGAAAACTGTGAACTGGAAACTACAAATCGGGTAACTTCTGCAAACTCTCGAATTCATTGAAATGCTGGGCTTATTTAATCCTCAATCCTTAGGATAAAATCTCTAGTTCAAAACGATTACACATTAAAGTAAAAAGCGGTCTTTTTCTAGCCGCTTTTTTGTGATATCGGATGCTACTTATTACGCAGGTTAATCAGTCATGGTTTTTGCTGTATTCGGCACGCCAAACCCTATATTTCATCCAAACCGCGTCTTAAAGGAGATTAATAGAAGCGTGAATTGCCGTTATCGTTGCTACCGGGTAAGGCATTTAGGAATTGTTCGTTGGTATCATAATTGCGGAAGGAATTGAGCAATTGCTCCGTAGCCCCTATTTCATTCATATCATCACGCTCTGCCAAGTGACTCCACATGCGTCGCATTTGTATTACACGCTGGAGTAAATCGGGACCCAAGAGTAGCTCTTCGCGGCGCGTTGATGATTGTCCAATATCGAAAGCAGGGAAGATGCGACGTTCTTGTAGGCGACGGCTGAGATGGAGTTCCATATTGCCTGTCCCCTTAAATTCTTCGTAAATGACATCATCCATTTTACTGCCGGTATTCACAAGACAGGTGGCGACAATCGTTAAACTGCCCCCCTCTTCGACATTACGGGCAGCACCAAAGAGGCGCTTCGGCGGATGAATAGCGGAGGGGTCAAGACCACCGGAAAGGGTACGACCACTCGACGGAACAACAAGGTTATAAGCACGAGCAAGGCGTGTCACGCTATCGAGCATCACCACAACATCTTTGCCCAATTCAACCAGACGCTTCGCCCGTTCTAATGCCATTTCTGCGACACGAACATGATGCTTCACAGGGTCATCAAATGTAGACGCAATCACTTCGGCATCGACACTTCTATCCATATCTGTAACTTCTTCAGGACGCTCACCGATGAGGGCGACCATGAGATGTATTTGCGGATAATTATGGCTAATGGCATTCGCAACATCTTTAAGAACAGTCGTTTTACCCGCTTTAGGGGGCGACACAATCAAACCACGTTGTCCCTTACCGATAGGCGCAATGAGGTTCAACATGCGTGTGCTAAGGACATGCGGTTTCGTTTCTAGGTTAAAGCGTTCTTCTGGAAAAATAGGTGTGAGGTGTTCAAAACGAGGGCGGCGTTTGACTTCTTCGGGGTCAAGCCCATTGATGGCTTGGACACGTAAGAGACCAAAATATTTCTCGTTATCTTTCGGTGGTCTGACCATCCCGATAACCATATCGCCCGTTCGCATATTGAAACGCTTGATTTGCGACTGACTGACATAAATATCTTCCGAACCCGGCAAATAATTGTCAGAACGCAAGAAGCCGATACCATCATCGACCACATCCAGAACACCACCCCGTAACTGATGCCCTTGTCGTTCTGCTTCTTTCCGTAACAAGCCGATGATAAGTTCATTTTTCTTCATGCGGCTAAAACGGGGGACTTCAGCATCACGGGCTAATGTCCGTAATTCGGGCAGGTTTTTACTTTCAAGTTCTGCGATTTCCATAGGTTTTTGATTGCTCCTGCGGTTGGATTTGAGGTTAAAACCGCAATTTTCTCCATTTAATGACTGAAAAGAATGTATGTAGCAGCATTTCCGAGGTTCAGCCTCGCAGCATGATATGTGATAAACATCAACCATCCCATGATGTGAGGACAATGTTGTAACTTATAACAATGGCTGCACAGAAAAAGCTGGTTTGCGAAGGGAAGTGACTAACAAACATACTCCGCATGTGACAACACTATAGCATAAAAATAATTTGCGGTCAAACCTAATTAATTTTCTTAAAATCAAGCTAGCGACCCATATAGAATCTGGAAAGTAGTTGGAAGTAAAATCTCGTTTTGTAGCGGCACAATGTATCATGCCACTACGAGCAAATTCTAAAGATTTTGTAACAGTTCACCTATCCATGAGAAAATGCCTAAAAAATTCACCATTTAGGCACTCAGCACTTGCTTAGACTAGAGGCTGCTTTGAAACAAACAGCATCGCTTAAACAAAATTCACGTTAAATAAGAGAAAAATGATATGAGAATCTCCTTTGCATCTTTCACTCTTTGCCCCTTTGCGTTAAAAATGAGCGGTATAATACGAAAAATCTATCTCGCTGAGTAGTTACACTTGTTCTTACTTGTTTAACAAACTATCTCTGATAACCCTCTAATATCGGTCTCACTTTGCAATTTTGTGTGAGGCACGATGAAACCCCGAAAGGGGCTTTTGATAGCAATCACATGAAGAAGGTATGCGTTCCAAATGGTCGATATCAATCAAAGCATTTTCAAAAAATACGATATTCGCGGTAAGGCAATGGGCGATGATGCCGTTATCAATAATGATGTTGCCTTTGCGATTGGGCAAGCAATCGGTACATACTTCCAACGCTTTCATCAGACGAAACAAGTGGTCGTCGGGCGCGATAATCGCCACACAGCCTATGATTTACAATCAGCACTCATGGCAGGTATTCAGCGTGCGGGCGGTGATATCATGGATATTGGGCTAGTCAGTACGCCGCTCGTTTATTGGTACGCTGTTGATAAAGACAATATTGGCGGTGTCATGGTCACGGGGAGTCATCTAGCACCCGAATACAACGGCTTCAAAACCTGTCTTGGCGCACAGACAATTTTTGGTGGCGAAATAAAAGTCGTACAGAGCATCATTACCGAAAATCAGTATACCTATGGTTCAGGGCAATACAATCAGAATACCAGTGCCTATAGCCAGTATTTGTTTGATTTGCGCCAGCGATTACCGATGCACGGTCAGTTAAAAATCGCCTATGACCCCGGTAATGGCACGGCAGGTATTTTTGCACCGCGATTATTTGAACATTGGCAGCAAGATGCCACGGGAATCAATGTTGAACCCGATGGCAGTTATCCCAATCATCAACCTGACCCCCAAAAAGCTGAAAATATGACACAACTGGGCGCGAAAGTGCGTGAAATTGGCGCGGCGGTTGGCTTTGCTTATGATGGTGATGCAGACCGCGTGGGCTTAGTCGATGAAAAAGGCGCTATGATTTCCGCAGACCGTATTTTAGCCTTACTTGCCCGTGATATGTTACAACGCAATCACGGCGCAGTTGTCGTAGGAGATGCCCTCAGTAGCCAAACGCTCTTTGATGTTATCAAGCAAAGTGGCGGCAAACCCATCATGGCTCCGAGTGGACATTCGCTGGTGAAAGATGTCATGCGTGAACATAATGCCTTACTCGGTGGTGAAGTCAGTGGGCATATGTTCTTTGCAGAAAATTACTTCGGTTTTGATGATGCTTATTTTGCAACGGGACTCATTTTGCAGATACTCGCCCGTAGTAACAAGCCCCTCAGTGAAATGAATGCTGAACTCCCGAACTATTTTAGTACGCCGGAATATCGTCCGCATTGTGATGATGAATACAAAGATAAGGTGCTAGAGGGTATGAAGCAAGCACTCTCTGATGAGGGCGAAATCATTACTGTCGATGGTGTCCGTGTTCAATTCGAGAGCGGCTGGGGCATTATCCGCAAGAGCAATACCGAACCTGTCTTATCGCTGCGTTTTGAAGGACTCACTGAATCTGATGCACATGCTTACCGTGATAAGTTCATCAATGCCCTCAAAGCCTATCCGATGGTTGCCAAGTTTGTTTAGCGATATGCAAACTTGGATTAGGAAAATTGACATAATGACCTTAGCCCGCGTTTTTATAAGCCCCTTTCGGGGTTTCACCGCGCCTCACACAAAATTGCAATATAAGACGAGTGTTAGGACGTTATCGCAAATAGTTTGTTAAACAAGACTCCGTTGGATTTAATTCATTATCATCGCATCGGTGGAGAAGGAGCGGCTGTGTCCTTTTTGCCCAAGATGCTCTTCGATTATCAGCAAGTCCGCAGACCGCGTGTTGGAATTAGACAATGGCGACATGATGGAATACATCGGTGGCTATACAGACTATGCTGATTCAAAGGGATTACTGGTATAGGGCATTCTCGGCGCATATAAAAATTGGGAATCAAAAAAACAGGCTGTGACACCTGTTTTTTTGATGTGGAGAGAAGGGTGTCTGTTAGCGTTCGACTTGTACCTTGTGGGTATAAAACGCTACATGATTGAGAATATTATTGGCGGCTTGCTTGGGTTCAGGATAATACCATGCCGCACTGTCTAATTTGTTGTCACCAACAATCACGGTGTAGTAACTAGCCTCACCCTTCCATGGGCAAGTCGTATGGAGTGTTGTTTCGCTAAAATAATCCATATTGACAGATTCTGGTGGGAAATAAACATTTCCTTCGACAATCTCAACATTGTCGCTTTCCGCAAGAATCACACCGTTATATACTGCTTTTGCCATAAGATTATATCCTTGTTGAAATTAGCGCATCGTGCATACTCTACAGAGCCATGTACTTTTAGTATCCTTACGATTGCTTATGAAATTCTAACGAAACATCTCTGCGCCTCTGATTCTCCGCGTCTCTGCGTTATGCTTTTTCTTGAAAGGTGAATAAATTCAATTTGCCCCACCCTCATATATTCATATCTAATTTGCATAAACAGCCTCGCGCAAGCCCTTGAGATAGCCGATGGCAAACAATCTACCAATAGAGGAATATCCCGCCTGTTCGTTAGTATCGCCTTCCATTGTTGGCACATGGTCAGGTCGCAAAACACCCTCAAAACCAATATCTCGATAAGCTCTCATGCACGCCAGCATATCGGTTTTGCCATCATCATGGAATGTTTCTTGGAATTTGTGCGGTGCGCCACGGACATCGCGCATATGAACAAAGAAGATTTTATCTTGTTCACCGAATTGTCGGATAACAGAGGGTAAATCGTCTGTCATCAGTGTAAAATTGCCCTGACAGAGTGTGATTCCGTTCATCGGACTCGGCACAAGGTCAAGTAAGTGTTGGAAGTTTTCCACACTCCGCATGATACGCCCTAAACCGCGAATCGGTGATAAGGGTGGGTCGTCAGGGTGCATCGCTAGTTTGACATTGGATTCTTCGGCAACAGGCAAAACTGCTTCTAGGAAATATTTCAGACTATCCCATAAGGCATCGTCGCCCACTTCGCCAAATTCTGTCAGGGGAGCATCTTGCATCAAACTGTTATCGAAACTGGTTACGAATGCACCGCCACGAGTCGCTGTTGTGGTTGATGTTCGCATCCAATTGAAAACAGGCATCCACTCATAGCACCAAACACCAATGCCCAATTTGCCCATATTTTGAATGAGGTCAATCGCCGTTTGGATTTCTTCATCGCGTCCTGCTAAACCTAATTTTGCCTTATCCAACGGTGGGCGGCTTTCCAGCACATCATATGAAAAACCAGCATTCTCATAATTAGTTTTATTCCGCAAGAGCGACATATAGCTCCACGGCAAGTCTTCTTTTGAAACATCCAAACCCTGACTGAAATCCATCCGACCCACGACATCATTGACACCGCATTGTTTCACCATTTTCCAGAGTGGCGATGGTGTTGATGGTAAAATTTCCGCGATTTTTATCATTGAAAAATCTCCATTATGCTTTCTTCGTCAAATTTTACAAAACGATGATTGCCCAACGTTCAACGAACGTTTAGCGCACAATTTGACTATCTTGTGTTAAAATCTGTTTTATGACTGAAAAACGTATATCAAATCGAAAAATTATATCGCTTTGCCTATGGTTTATGTTTGTGCTGCTTGCCTGTAATCTTGGCACAGAAAGCGCAAGTTCACCACCCACGCTTGTTATTCAAGCGACTGCCACACCCCCTGCAACACTTGGATTCAATGCTGTCTCACAACAGGATGACAGTTCAAACTCGACTATACAAATTGATGATGTGAACACTTCCACAAGCAATATCGGCGCTGAACTGTATGCACTGATGCAGCAAGTCGATGCTGAACGGCTGATGGCGCATGTCCAAACCTTGCAAGATTTCCAGACACGGCATGTCAACAGTACAACGACTTCCAGCACACGCGGAATCGGTGCGGCTCGTAATTATGTCCAAGAACAGTTTGAGATTGTACGCCAACAAGCGCCCTTTGGTAATTTTACGGTGCAGCCGCAAGCCTTTGACCTGACTTATGCTGGTGTTCCCACCCAACAATTCAACATTATCGGTTATCTACAAGGCATAGAACCCGGCGCAGGTGTTCTGGTCATTGGCGCACATTACGATAGTATCGGTCCAGATTTTAATGACGCGGAAATATTTGCGCCCGGTGCCAATGATAATGGGACAGGTGTTGCTGCTTTGCTGGAAATGGCACGAATTATGAGTCAGCGTCAGTATCGCTCTAGTGTGATTTTTGTAGCCTTTAGCGCCGAGGAAGTAGGACGTGTCGGCAGTAGGGCATTTGTGGATTGGGCGCGAGGACGCAATATTGACATTGTTGGCATGATAAATATTGACACGATTGGCAATAACAATACGCGCAGTGGCACAATTGATGAATCCTTGCGAATTTTCTCTTGTGAATCTGAATCTATTTGCCGTGATAGAGGCGCATCCCGACATATGGCACGCGCTGTCGAATTTCTCGGTTTTGCCCATAATTCCATCTTAGAAATGCAGGTTGAGCGCACTGCAGACCGTGAGGGACGCTATGGCGACCACTTCTCTTTTAGTGAGGGCGGCTATCCAGCGATTCGCTTTATCAACACCCTAGAAGAATGGGGCAATGGGTCTTCGAGTGATACGATTCAATATGTCGAGCGTGATTATTTCCGCAAAAGCACGCAATCTATTTTATTGGTGGCGATTGCTTATGCCGATGGTCCTAGTCCGCCGAGTAGTATCACCTTGCGCGATGGCGGCGACAACACAGCGACTCTGCGCTGGGAACCCGTTGTAGGCGCGACAGGTTATATCGTTGCTTTACGCTTTCCCGGCTCAACACGCTACGACCAACAATTAGATTGGCCCGATACGAGCCTGACATGGGATGGCTTTGCTAATTATGCAGGGGTAGCGATTGGTGCGAAGGGCCCCACAGGGTTGATTGGGCGCTTATCACAAGAATATGTTATCCAACCCGGCTAAAAAATGATGCGACAGGGAAGCATAACTCAGGTTGCTAACATTGCCTGAACCGTTTTTGCGATGCTAATCGTTCCCGGCAGAGGGTCTTGCCACAATGTCGGGATGTGCAGCACGAAATCGGGCAGTTGGGCTGTGGTATAGGTCGTGTCAACCTCTTGTAGCAGATAGGCTTTTTTGGCAGTCAAACGATAGAAGCGACATTCTTCTTTGATGGGGTCAATAATCCAATATTCTGGTACAGCAGCTTGTTCATACTCATGGAACTTTTCGCCATAATCACGAGGCGCACTCTCTGGCGAAACGACTTCGATTACAATATCAGCAGCGCCATCCATATAGGTCGGTGTGAGGTTATCAAGGTTATCGTTGAGAATTAACTGCATATCTGGTTCGCGGTTGCGGCGTTTAGTCTTGCCATCTTGTTCAAATTCATAGCGCATCACAAAGGGTTGTTGATGGAGTTTACCGATAGGGCGCAATTCAAGATAAGCGTTAAATAGGGGAATAAGATATTGAATTATAAAATTGTGCTTATAATGTACAGGGGACATTTTGATAACCGTTCCATCAATCCATTCACAAAAATCGGCGGCAAAGTCGCGCATATAAACATCTTCCGGCACATTGAAGCCTAAAATTTGACCGGAAGTATTGACTGTCAGTTGCATATCAGCAGAAACCATGTCTCGTCCTCAAATGGCTATTTGTATCTATCATACACGATAATCAAATTGTACCGAACAGCAGTTCATCTGTTCGCTTTCCTATTTTCCCAAATCAGATTATAGTAAGTTGAAAAGAGATTGTGAGGAATCAACTATGCCAGTGTCTATTGATTGGGGAAATTCCAAAAAAACGATTATCCATATCAAATTCATGAGTCCATGGACATGGGAAGAATATTATACGGCAAATCAAAATGTCTTCGACTTGATAGATAGCGTGGAACATAAGGTCTGTCTTCTCATAGATTTTACGGAGAGCAATGGTCATTTGCCGCCCAGCGCGTTCACACACTTTCGCAAAGCTGCCACAAGTTTCCATCCCCGAGTCAGGGTTATCATAGTCACCAGCCCACGTATGATGTTAGTGAAAATGATGGTCAGCATGGTGCAAAAAATAGGTCGGGTAAAGTTGAGGATTCTCTTTGCCCAAACAACCGAAGAGGCTTATCAGGTACTCGAACACCTGCTTGATGAGAAACCCGAAACTATCCATTTACGATAAATCCACTTGGGGGCTTCATCCCACCTCATACAAAATGGCAAAATGGCAAATGGGTTATCAAAAATTGAGATGCTGGATTGCCGAATTAAAAACTTGTGCTGATATGAGGTTCAATCATTTTGGCAATATGATGCGCCGAATAATGAGTCATGGGTTGATTCATTGTATGTAATTTGGGTGAAAGGAATAGAGGGTAGTATTCGTTTTAATGGACGATGCCAAGAGATATAGGCGCATCAATTTACAAATGATTTACAATTTCGTCAGCAAATTCTCATCGCTTTGCCATAACTTTGGCGTAGAATAAGTAGGATTACTTGTTTAACAAAGTATCTCTGATAAACCTGTAAATACTATCTCACTGCGGCATTTTGTGTGAGACGTGATGAAACCCCGAAAGGGGCTGTTTTTGATGGATTTTGAATATATCGACGTAAGGACATTTTGATGAAGCAGATTCGACAATTGTTGCGAGTGAGTGGTGTTGTGCTTGGTGCGATGGCACTTGGTTTTGTATTGGCGCTCGTCTTTGTACCGCAATTAACAGGCAATATTGCCAATGCGATAGAGAATGTTCCGCCACCGGATATTGCCACCAGTAACCTACTCAGTGAACAAGAACGAATTTTTGGCGAAATTTACGATACCGTTAGCCCATCAGTGGTCTCCATTACCATTAGCGAACAAGCCAGCCCCGATGCGCCATTTGAGCCAGTGTCGATTGGTTCGGGTTTTGTGGTGGATACTCAGGGGCATATTATCACCAATTATCATGTTGTCGCCCGCGAAGGACGCATTGAAATTGCGATGTACGATGGCACGATTGCCTTGGCACAAGTTGTCGGCGAAGACCCGACCAGTGACCTAGCTGTTCTTCAAGTGCAAAACGTCCCTGTTGACCGCTTGCATCCCGTCGCATTTGCCAACAGTGACGACTTACAAGTAGGTGAAACTGTTTTGGCATTGGGTAATCCCTTCCAGAACGAATGGACACTCACGAATGGCATTATTAGTGCCTTAAATCGGCGCATTTTTGGTCTTAATCGCAACAGCATCGGCGGTGTCATTCAAACGGATGCCGCCATTAACCCCGGCAATAGCGGTGGACCCTTGCTCAACCTACATGGTGAAGTGATTGGTGTGAATAGCCAGATTAACAGTGAATCGCGTAGTAATTCTGGTGTGGGATTTGCCATACCCAGTAATCTCGTTCGTAAAGTCGCAACGTCGCTCATTGAAACCGGAACAATCGAATACAGCTTTATTGGCATCGGTCATCAGAATATGTCGTTAGACCTGATATCCGATTTCAACCTGCCCAACAACATTCGCGGTGTGGTAGTCGATTTTGTACAGCGCGGCGCACCGGCTGATATAGCCGGTTTGCAGAGTATGACGGATACGTCGGTAGATGTCATTACCGCTATCAATGGTCAACCTGTGAGTAACTTTGATGTCTTAATTGGCTATCTCTATATCAATACCAACCCCGGCGATACCATTACATTAACAGTCTATCGCAACGGACAAGTGCTAGAGCTTCCCGTGACGGTTGTGTCGCGTTAAAGCGAAAAACACATGATTTCCTCCCTGTACAAATCCCGATAGCTACCCCTATCGGGATTTTGTATTTCACCTAGCATGAGACGATTCACACGGTACAATTACACCTTGATGATTCACAATCAAAATACGAGATTTTACTGTGTCAAATTACAACAAGCAGACCAAAGAACTCACACAAATTATTGATGCTGAGTTTTGGAAAGAACCACAAGGCGTTGCCGTCGATTATGATGACTTGCGATTCCTCTATGTGCCAGACCATGTAGCGACCTTCATTGTGGCACAGATGGCACGCAAAGTGTATCGTTATCAGGTCAACAACATCAGCACCAAAGAACAAATCACCCATGCTATCATGATTACGATGGGCGGCTTGCTCCCCGGTGTTATGCTGCATGACCATTTGGCATGGACGCTGAATAAGAATATCCCAGCGATTGATTTTGGCACGATGGGCGTAAAATTTTATGCCGGACCCGGCGCACCCTTAGATAAGCCGACTATCATTCGCCCGCTATCTATTGATGTCAAAGATAAGATAGTCGGTGTGGTCGAAGATTTGGTCGATTTAGGCGGAACGGCACAGTTCGTTGCAGAATATCTCGCTAAAGAAAAAGGTGCTAAAAAGATTGTTCTCATTGCGCCGTACCTCAAAAGCACCGGAGTCATGGAGACGATGGAAGTGTTGTTTTATGGGCATGTGCCGAAAGATACATGGATTATCACACCACGCGAAAAAGTCGAAACCTTGATTAAGCGTGTTCCCTATTGGCGTGATAATGGCGCAAGCATCCAAGCATGTGAGGCGAATCTACGCAAGATTGGTTATCCACCCTACCTAACAGATGTTTATCTGCGCCCCACTTATGAACGCGGATGAAGCAGGGACGCTGGAAGCCAAAAAACCGATTCATATTCATCACATAGCCTGCGATATTGCCGTAGAGATGGCTTAGGTAACTGTACTTTCCACTGAAACGGGCAAGATCACTATTCGTTCATTATTCATCACTATCATCTGATTGCCTTTCCCAAATACGTATCGTTCCATCATCGCTGAAACTAGCAAGCATTGTCCCATCAGGACTCCATTCGAGAACAAATACTTCGCCTTGATGTCCCGTAAGTGTTGCGACGACATCTCCACCAATTTCCCTGACGAAGATGTCTTTATAAGCCCCTTGCCCAGCATCGTCTGGAACAACATTCAATGCGATATAATTCTCAGTTGGATGCCATGCAATAGTACTTGACCGTGAACGAAAAATTCTTTCTTCTGATTCAACATCCCAGAACACCATAGACCCACGACCCCCTAAATCTGTTAGAAGTGCTGCAAGTATATTGCCTTCAGGAGACCAACTCAAGAAATCTTGTAATTCAAGCAAAGATGATGCGCCTTCGTCAGTGAATTGTTGGACTATTTCCCCACTCACAATATCCATAACATCAACGCTCGGTAAAATCTCAGGGTCGTTATGATTGTCTGCTAGTGCCAACTGGGTGTCATCAGGGCTTAAAGCTACAGCCGCCATCCGTTGATCATCTCTGTTAATCCCCAGAATCGTCTCCACAGGATCTGTTTCAATATCCCAAAGTTGGACACTCATTCCATCAAAGATTAGTAATTGTGTACCATCTGCATTCCACTGTATAGATTGTATAGACCCCCTACAATTTCTTTTTTCAAAAGTATGGACTGTCTGCTGTCTTTGTGGTTGCCATATCAGAACTTGACTGTTGTAGCACTGTGCAGAATCTTCTACAATAGCCAAGCGACCACTTACTTTGTTCCAATCAATCTCTGCACATCGCCCTTGGGTTGGTATTGCTTGGTAATCACCAGATTCGATATTGAGAATACGAACTTCCTCCACCCCACACATGCCAAGCGCAAGTTGTGTGCCATCTGGATTCCAATCCAGTGAAGCAATAGTAGTCCAATCTGTATCAAATCGGGCTATTTCCGTGTATAAAAATGTATCTTGTGCGTCTATCGAGATTGAAATTTGCATGGTTAAATACAGCATAACGATAGAGACTATGTGCCAATAGACAATAGGCTTATATCTTTTCTGAATTGAGTTCATTTATATCCTCTCTTCTATTATAAGTAAGTGGTCGAAAGAAAATGAAATGTGTAGGGGCGAACCCTGTGTGGTCGCTCGTTCGGGAGCGCACATGGCGGAACGTTCAAAGCAGTTTATGCCTATCCGCATGAACATTACGCGACATGGCAAGCGGAGTTCAGCCGAGATGATTTTGTCATGGGGCAATTTGGCGAGAACTTCACCGTAACCGGAATGTTAGAAACCGAAGTCTATGTCGGCAATATTTATCGTGTAGGGGATGCACAGGTACAGGTGACACAACCGCGAGTCCCTTGCTATAAACTCGGTATCCGTATGAATGACCCGTCGTTTGTGAAACGCTTTATGCAAGCCGAACGCACGGGGTTTTACCTGCGTATACTGCAAGAAGGTTTCGTCGCTGCAAACGATGAGATATTACTCGAAAGCGAAGACCCACAACAAATGACCGTCCGTGATATCAATCACCTACTGTATTTTGAATCCGACCCTAAACTTGCTGAAAAAGCTCTAAAAATCGAAGCCTTGTCTCCCGGTTGGCGCGGCTCATTTGAGTCAATGCTAGAGAGTTAGGTGTAGAATCTCGAAAGTAATTGGGAAACGATTGAGCCTCAATGATTCCTGTTCAAAAATCTTCTTTGTGTCTTTCACCCTTTGCACCTTTGCGTTAAGCATTTTCTGAAAACTATTATCTTACGGTGAAGGCAATCAGCAAAACAGAGTAACCTGCCTTTCCCATCGTTTGTATGCTAGGATTTGGTATCATAACAAACAGTGCGTTCTTTGCGCCTTAGCGATTCAATCCATGGTCAACACATGTTACGAATAAGCGCCAAACAATTTATCCCCCTGATAGTCGTTACACTGCTACTGCTGATAGCGGCTTTTGTGCGCTTTCATAATTTAGGGGTGCAATCGCTGTGGTATGACGAAGGCGTTGCTTATGGTCATAGTCAGCGCAATTTATTTGAGATGATTCCACTCTTGCGAAACAATGTCCATGTGCCAGCGTATTTTGCCTCATTATCGCTATGGGAGGATTTTGTCGGCAGTACAGAGTTTGGATTACGGTCATATTCGGTATTGTGGAGTATTCTGGGTGTCGCAGCGACATATGCACTCGGCAAACGACTATTTAGCCCGATTGCTGGCATGTCGGCAGCTGCTTTTGTGATACTCAACACATTCAGTATTTATTATGCTCAAGAAACGCGCATGTACGCAATGATGGCGACGATTGGCGCATTGAGTATGTGGGTTTTTGCTGGATTATGGCAACGTCTCCTCATGCCATCTCACAATAGTAGCAATAATCTGTGGAAATGGGGTGTCGCGCTGGCTGTCTTGAATACTGTCGGCGCATATACGCACTTCAGTTATGCGCTGGTGATGTTGGCACAAGGGGCGCTGGCAATTCTCGCGCTCGGCAACCTTCTTAAGCAATATATAGGGGGAGATGTGCCGTTTGATGTCCTCAGACGGGCATTTGTTATCTACTTTTTAGCCAATCTCGCTACCATTTTGCTCTTTTCGCCATGGCTCGTGACCGCGATTTCGCAAGTCTCCGCGCAACCGAATATCAGCGATACTGTCTCTTGGATTGACATGAATCGCATTTTACAAGGTTGGATGTCGTATGGCATCACCTATCAAGAGACATTGGGCAGTATGAACTTTGTGGTCTATTTCTTCTTGATTTTTGCCTTCCTTGCGCCAGAAAAGAGCCAATCTCGTACATGGTGGCGCATGTTGTTACCGATAGTTTGGGTTTTGCTGTCGATTGCTGTCTATAGCACGCTCGGATTATATACGCGCTATCTACGCTTTTTATTGCCAGCACAAATTGGCTTTGCCTTGTGGATGGGACGCGGTGTGTGGATGCTATGGCAAGTTATCCCGCGTGCAGCACAAAATCCAGAACATTCACTGCGAACAAGATTAGCGCGACAAATGCCCAAGATTGCGTCTTTTGTGGCGGTTGCGGCATTTAGCTATACGCTCGCAAATGGGATTCCGCCGCTTTATAACGATGCTGACTATCAACGCGACGATTATCGCCAACTTGCACAAATCATCGCAGAAGAAAGCCAACCGGACGATGCGATTATTCTCAGTGCGCCGGGTTTACAAGAAATTTTTGGCTACTACTACGATGGTGATTTACCGATATTTACATTGCCAGCAAGCGATGATATTGCAGGCGATACCCACGCAATTATTGCCGAATATGACCGCCTTTTCACAGTGTTATATGGCAATAGAGAACAAGACCCACAAGGTTTGGTCACAGCGACACTCAATAACGATGCCTATCAAATTAATGCCGAATGGATTGGCAATATTCGGCTTGAACGCTACGCCACCCCTGCACAGTTTGACGATGCACAACGGCTAAATGTGGCTTTTGGTGACTCGATTACACTCGAATCAGTTGCCTTTAGTGCTACGACGGTGAGCCGCAATGACGCGCTACAGATTCAATTGCAATGGATAACAGAGTCGCCTTTAGAGACGCGCTACAAGGTCTTTGTGCAATTGCTCAATGCGGATGGCACACTCGCGGCACAACGCGATAGTGAACCGAGTGGCGGTCAGGCGATGACAACGCTGTGGCAAGTCGGCGAAACAGTCATCGACAATCACGCCCTCGCTATTCCAGCCGATTTACCCGACGGCAACTATACACTCATTATCGGCTTGTATGATGCTAATAATCCCAATGACCGCTTGCCTGTTGGCGATAGTGATTTTCTGGAATTGGGCGCTATTGTGGTCGAATAATCTGCTTTGGGCTATATCAGTCCCAATGAGTTTGAAATGCTATTTAAGAGACAAACTGGTACTCTACTACTTGACCAATTTAATTCTTGAAGATTGGGCGCAGCACGCTGTCGCCCCTACGAAACCCCAAAAACTTTTTTGGTAATGTACTACTACTTGACCAATTTAATTCTTGACGATTAGATTTGTGTTTTTCGGGCGCAAGGCATTGCCCCCCTACACAAAAACTTTTTTGGCGATGTACTACTAAATTAGGGTATTGCTAATACACCCACAGCAATCAGTTGTGGGTTTCGGATGAGAAATCTATAATATAATGAGTCATTCAATCTTGTGGCATGATGCGCCTGTCACATGATATTCATTTTGTGGAGACTATAGCTTATGCAGCCAATCGGTACACACGACCCTCTGGATTATATGAATGTGGTTCTCGATTTGATTGAGAACGAAGCCTACTTTGCCAGCAAAATCACGAATTGGAGCGCGATTCGCCAGCAAGCACGGATTATGGGCGGCAATGCCAAAACGACGCAAGAGACTTACCCTGCTATTGAAATGGTGCTGGAACGCATGGGGCATCAGCATTCTTATTTGATACCTGCGGAGACGCGGCAATGGAATCCTGCTCAACTGAGTCATGTGACCTATGGATTTTCGGTCTTACGAAACGAACGACGTGTCATTCAGGTGCTACCGGGTAGTCCTGCTGATAATGCTGATATATCCGTCGGCGATACGATTATGGCGCTGGATGACCAGATGTTGAAACCCAGCGATACCTTGCCCGACTTTGACCAAATGCAGCGTACCATTAAAATAACCTTGAAGAAACACACGAATGAAGAACTCTTGTACGCTTTAATCACACCGCGTACTATGGTGCGAGATGCCTTGCCACACGGACATCGCATTGACGATTGGGGCTATTTGGAATTGCCGGGTTTGCACGATACACCCACACATGATATGTATATACGGATGGCACGCGATACCATTCACACTGTTAGCGAAGCAAAGCGCGTTAAAGGTTGGGTGATTGATGTGCGCCGTAATCAAGGAGGCAATATTTGGCCAATGTTAGCAGCCATCGGGACGATACTCGGTACAGGAGATTGGGGCAAGTTTATCCGCCGCGATAAGCAGGAAGAGGTCTGGCACTATGAAAACGGCGGAACTAGATTAGGCGATGTGGTAATGGCATCCTTACCCTTAGAAATGGATGAGCCAGATTATAGCACTGTCCCTGTTGCCTTATTGCAAAGTCCTCTCACATCTGATGCTGGGGAAATTTTGCTGATTGCTTTCAAAGGGCGTGAGAAAGCGCGGACATTTGGTAAGCCAAGCAAGGGTATACCAACCCTGAACACGGGGTTTCCCCTCAGTGATGGAGCGCGTTTAATCTTAACAACGGCTGCTTGTGCTGACCGCAATGGAAACGTTTATCAAGATAGTTTGCAAGTGCATCAAGATATTGCAACCGATTGGGCGCATTTTGGCAGTGCGGCTGACCCTGTGCTTCAAGCCGCGTTAAATTGGTTAAATACCCAAAACGAAGCGGATGATTGACCCGTACCACACAGACTTTCTCGGCGTTCTTTGCGTTTTGGCGGTTCAAAAATGGCGTGGATAGTAACAAAAATGCCCACATGAGGACTGACATTTGAGTAACTGCGCTTGAATCTCCTATAGGCAACGCTATAATAACCCCTCAAATACAAAATAAACATTATAGGAGCTTATAATGGTCGCAACTTCTGCGCCTACCACCTCTTTAAGTAAAGTACAAGACTATCTGGGTGATGAGGCTGAATACTTGCTCAATCACAGCAGCAAGACGATTTCAAAAGACCGCCTCTATGTGCCGAGCCCCTCTTTTGTCGATGATGTCTACGCGCAGACTGACCGCAATCCGCGTGTGCTTCGGAGTCTACAAACCTTGTTTAATCATGGGCGTTTGGCAGGGACAGGTTATGTCAGCATTTTGCCAGTAGACCAAGGCATTGAACACAGTGCCGGGGCATCTTTTGCCAAAAATCCTGATTACTTCGACCCTGCTAAAATTGTTGAACTAGCCATTGAAGGTGGCTGCAATGCGGTTGCCTCAACGTTTGGCGTATTAGGGGCTGTTGCTCGCAAATATGCCCATAAGATTCCGTTTATGGTGAAAATCAATCATAACGAATTGTTGACCTTCCCGAACACTTATGACCAAGTGATGTTTGGTACCATTCAACAAGCATACGATATGGGTGCTGTAGCGGTGGGTGCAACTGTGTATTTTGGCAGTGCAGAGAGCAATCGCCAATTGGTAGAAGTTGCTAAAGCATTCCAACATGCCCATGAGTTGGGGATGGCGACGGTCTTATGGTGCTACATGAGAAATAGCGGCTTCAAGGTCGATGGGGTTAATCACGAAGGCAGTGCTGACCTCACCGGACAGGCTAATCATCTGGGTGTGACTATCGGTGCAGATATTGTCAAGCAGAAGTTACCTGTGAGCAATGGGGGCTATCAAGCACTCAATAGTGGCGATAGTAGTTATGGCAAATTGGATGAACGCATCTATACTGAACTCAGCAGCGACCACCCGATTGACCTGACGCGCTATCAAGTGGCGAATGGGTATATGGGACGGGTTGGTTTAATTAATTCTGGTGGTGCGAGTGGCAGTAATGACTTTGCTGCGGCGTGTAAAACGGCTGTGATTAACAAGCGGGCTGGTGGTATGGGTCTCATTAGTGGTCGCAAAGCCTTCCAACGCCCCATGACAGACGGTATTCAGCTACTCAATCTCATTCAGGATGTGTACCTGAACGACGATATCACCATCGCATAAGGCCATAGGCAAGCAAAACATAGATGCCTTTCTCAATATCGAGAAATATCGAGAGGGGCTTTTTGATTCCCACTTGTTTAATAAACTATCTACGATGATGCTCTAACGCCTGTCTCACTTTGTAATTTTGTATGAGGCACGGTGAAACCCGAAAGGGGCTTATTTTAATAGATGAATTTCACGTGTGTCTGAATACGCCCCAAGACAATCTCATCCCCATCATTAATAACATATTGGCGCATGGGGTGCAGCTCATAGCCATTGAGGAATGTGCCGTTGCGACTATTGAAGTCTTTAATGAAAACAGTCGTACTCGTTATTTGAACGATGGCATGACAACGCGAAACGCCGTGTTCTTGTCCACCGAGTTGGGTAAAATCGAGGTCGATTTGTTGGTTATTGTCGTTATCCTTGCGTCCTAGCATGATGTAGTGACGGGCCGCTGCATCCATTTTTGTACCATCCGATAATATAAAACGTAGGCAAACGGGGACTCTGACGGTTGGGCGCATTTGCTGATGAGGATTCTTCAAGATGCTCGGTGATGTGCGAATGGCTTTAGTGTTCGGACAATGCTCGTCTTCAGAATGATTATCGCTCATATAGATACCCTTTAGGATGAATGAATTTAACACATCGAGTGATGGCAACATTAACTTACACTAAATTATACCGCAATTTCCATTAATAAGCATAACAATCCTGAAATACTGGAAAATCTAACGCATTCACGTTACTTAGGTCTCAACTGTTTTGTTGAATATTGCGTTTATGATATCGTTAAATGGCCTACTCATGAAAGTTTTGCCCATGTGTACTCAGCACTGGTACAAGCGATTATCCGCCGTTGCACAATCTGGCAAGACACTTCACAATTTAGAATAGTTTATTGATGCCGCAGAGGAGTAATTTTGGTGAAACGATTCATCATTTTGCTGATAAGTGTTTTCTTGCTGATACTGCCTATCATTGCACAAGAAGATTTCGATGCCCCCCGTGAAAGTGGACGTGCCTATGTCTTATCAACTGCCGACGGAATAGTCCGAATCGCACAATTCAATCAAGATTTTAGCGGTACGATTGATATTGATTATCATCCTCAAGACCCACGACGATGGGCGCGTGTCGATAATTTCGGCATTATTCGCTTTACAGACTTCGGCAACCCGACAATTGCCGAAGGTGTTTATACATTTGCACCCTATGTCGAGAATTTCCAAGTTGCCACCCCCCAAGAAAATAAGATTTTCGCTCGTGAGATTGTCTGGTCGCCGGATGGCAATATGATAGCCTTTCGTATTCAGAACGATACCAGCCCCGATTTGAATCAGGGTGTATGGTTTTGGCAACCCTTACGCGAGATTGATACTGACCCGTCTTATCAAATTTTGCGCCACTGTCCGCCCTTTTGTACTGCTGTCGGTGCTGCTGAAGGAGACCCCGGTTGGCGTGCCTTGGACTTAGAATGGTCAAGTGATAATAATGCTATTCTGATAACACTTCATTTGTTTGATACCAACCGACGTGGACTAGAGATTCGTCAGGCAGCGCGTGACCATGACCAAATACAAGCCGGAACACGCCCCAACCCTCTATTATTTGAATATGGTCACTGGGCAGATGATGGGCAACGTATTATTGTCAGTGGGCGTGATACAGATGGCACAGTCGTTTTCGGCACAACTGACCGCACAGGCGATGTGGCACTCATGACACCTGCCAGCGATATTGGCATGGCATGGGTACAAGATGCTGTTCAAACGCCCGAAAATAGTATCATCATGCTTGGCAATACGGTTGGCTTGGGTGCGCCGCTACAAATTATCAACCAATCGGGCGAACAATTGACAGCACCGATAGGCGATACGGCATTCGATATCGTGAAGTGGTCGCCTGACCGTCGGGCGGTTTTGCTGCAAAGTGCCGAGCAGACGTTTATTGCACAGGTTGATGGCACAATCTACAACATCACGGACTTGCTGGTGAATAACAGCCCCAATATCGATTGGATTGATAGTGCGATTCCGTCAGACTTCACGCTGCTTACGATGCCACAACCGCTTGTAACAGGTGAAACCATAGCAGACACAACTCCTGAACCGATAACGGATAATGAGACATACATGATTGGCGATTTGTTGGTGTTAGACGCAGGCACACTCGATATTTATAGTGACCCTGTGGGCGATAGTAGCATTGTTGGCACACTGATTCCTAGCGAAGAACTCATCATTACAGGGGGACCCTTACAAGATGCTGATGCCACATGGTATCGCGTGCAGTCCCTCAATTTCACCGGTTGGATTCGTAATATCGACAATTTGAGACACGGTCAGTAAGGTTATTCGGATATGTTGTGTGCGACGATTGGCGTTTAATGTAATCCAATCGTTATGCCTCTGCTCTATCCTAAAAAACGGATTGGGAATACAAAAATGAGAAAATAATATGACGAAGAAACATACACTGGTTGTCATCGGTGGTGGGACAGCTGGGCTTGCTGTTGCTGAGACAGCGTCTATGCTGGGCATTGATGTCGCACTGATTGAAGGCAATCGTATGGGTGGCGACTGTACATGGTACGGCTGTGTGCCGAGTAAGGCGTTGTTGGCGGCGGCGAAAATAGCTCATGATGCCCAAACAGCTTCTGAAATGGGTATCCATACGGAAAATGTCACTGTCGATTTTGTACAGGTCATGCGCTACATCAAAGACACCATTCAGCAGATTTATGAAGATGAAAGCCCTGAAAAACTTCGTGAACATGGCGTTGTTGTCTATGAAGCCACCGCAAAATTTAGAGACGCGCATACGCTTGAACTCAGCAATGGCGAAACGATTCACGCCAAAAAAATCGTCATCGCCACTGGAGCAAAAAACAATGTTCCATCCGGTTTTGAAGACATCCCCTATTTGACTAACAACACGCTATTTGATTTAACCGCCTTGCCCGAACATCTCATTATTATTGGTGGGGGTCCGATTGGTGTCGAGATGGCACAGGCATTTTGTCGTTTGGGGTCACGAATCACCCTTGTTACTGATGTGCAGCGCCTGTTACCCCGTGATGAACCGCAAGCATCAGAACTGATTCAAACAATATTGCGCTCAGAAGGGGTGACAATTCACTTGAATAATAGCGCCGTGAGTGCATCCGCCACAGAAGACACACTCACAGTCACCTTAGCAGATGGCACGACGCTATCTGGGTCGCATGTTTTGGTCGCTATCGGCAAGCATTCCGATGTTCGCAATTTGAATCCTGATGCTGCTGGTCTCAAACATGACAATGGACGACTATTGATAAGCGATACCTTACGCACCAGTCAGAAACATATTTTTGCCGCAGGTGATATCGTCGGTGCGCCGCTTTTTACTCATGCCGCGCTCTCAGAGGGTGTGGTTGCGCTGACGAATAGCATTTCTCCAATTGCAACGAAACGCAAAAAACACATGCCATGGACAACCTTCACTGACCCAGAAATTGCCCATGCCGGAATGACCGAAGCGCAGGCAAAAGCATTCGGCAAGTCTTATGAAATCATCCATATGCCAATAACCCGTGTTGACCGTGCCATGACCGATGGTAAACGACAAGGCTTTATCAAGTTGATTCACGCGCCGAATGGTCGTTTATATGGTGCGACGATTGTTGGACACAATGCTGGGGAAATGATGAACGAATGGGCGCAATTGATTGAGCGCAAAGGTCGTGTTTCAGAAGTTGCCTCAGCGATTCATATTTATCCAACGATGAGTTTTAGCAATACAATCATTGCATCTGTACATTTGCGACGTTATCTTAAACATAGCTTTGTGGGCAAAATAGCGCGGCGTGTCGTCGGCTGGTTGATGTAGACACGGAATCGCCAAAACGCCAAGAAAAATTTAGTAAATCAGTAATTATTCAGCTATCCGTGAGAATTACAACAGACAGTATGGATACTGTCCCTATAGACCCGTTATAATTTGTAGGGACACAATCTATTATTGTAGAGTCTGGAAAGTAATTAGAAATAGATTATACTAAAAAGATGCCTAAACAAATAGATTATACCCTAAACGAAGACGAGTTAAAACAAGTTCATCACGCCATGAAAGCAAGTGATAGTCGTGTCAGCAAACGGGCGACAATTGTGCATAGCCTACATTTAGGATATGCGCCACAAGAATTGGCTCAGATGCTTAATATTAGTCTTGGGAGTGTCTACAATCAATTCAAGCGGTTTAAGGTGCAAGGGGGTGCTGGATTAGTGGATAAGCCACGCAGCGGTCGTCCATTTAAGGCGACATAGGAGTACCTTAATCTCTTGGAAGAAACCCTCGATATCGACCCCCATCGGATGGGTTATGCTTTTACAATGTGGACACAAGGGCGTTTACGAACTTATCTGCTTGAACAAACAGGCATTGGCATCAGTCGCAGTGTATTTCAGGACTTAATGCAAGGTTTAAGTTATGTGTATCGTCGCCCGAAACGCGGCTTAGGGCAGGAACAAGACGCACTCTTACGGGAACAGGTTAAAGAGGCGCTTGCAGAGCTAAAAAAAGAGCCAAAAGGGGTGAAATCGAACTACTCTTTATGGACGAAACAACAATCGGATTGATTTATCCTATTCTCAAATGTTGGATGAAAAAGGGACCACAGAAACGACTTCCCATGCTGACAGGCAAACGCGAATCGCAAGTTTTAGCAGGGGTTTTGAATTGGTATACGTCACAGGTTCACTGCCGCGAATTAGCCGCTTGCAACAGCGAAGAGGTCATCGGCTTTTTTGAGTGGCTTTTCACTGTCATCTATCCTTCTGAAACGGTGGTTGTTATAATGGATAATGCCTCATTTCATCGGAGTTATGCTGTACAGGCCGCCTTATCTTTATTTGAAGATCGGGTCTTAGTTTTATGGTTGCCTCCCTATTCACCTGACCTCAATCCGATTGAACGTTTTTGGAAGCACCTCAAAGCGAATGCCTGTGCTAATTACCTGTATTCATCTGTTGCACAATTGTTGGAAAATGTTCGATGGGTCATTGATTATCACAACCAATTTGACCCTGATTTACACTTATCTTTTTCTAAAGACTTTTAGGACTCTACATTTAGCATAGTTATGAGTCATCAGTTCGCAGTTCGCAGTAACCTTAATTCACTAGATTCGTATACCGTAAACCGTAAACTAGAATATGAAATTGAAAACACTATCGTAGGGCGCAGTTGTATATTGCGCCCTTATGTTTTGCGGTCAATCTACAAATCGCGCAAATCCCGAATCTCTTGCTCTAACCAGCGTACTTTGTAGGCTAATTGCTGCATCAAGGCATCGCTGCTGTCATAGGCGACTGTATCCAACACTTGCGGATTTTCCGAACGGGCTTGGAGTAAATTCTGGCGCTGCATGATTTCAGCCTGTTGCTCGACAGTGAGCCGCGACGAATCATGATTCTGGACAATTTCCTCGGCTTGGCGCACTGTATCGGATGGCGTTTCATCCGCGAGATGGACGCGCACTTCACCATGATGAACACTCAGTCCAAGATAGTCAGTGCCGAGTTGTGCCTCTAAGGATTCGTCTAGCGCCGTGATATTGGTATCTTGACGAGGAATAGTAATCGTTTTCATCAGCTCACCTCACGGACAATAAATTGCGGATGCACATCGGCATTGGCTGTTCCGGCACCGGCATACAATTTCCCTGTACCAGCACTGACCTTCCATTGCAATTTAATCGTATGGCTGCCAGCAGCAAGTCCCTTTATCATAGCAATGATGGGGACTGCAACGCCAACGCCAGTCGGAACAGTTGCCACAATACCATCGTTACCACCGAGCCGCGTGCCATCGACATCTAAATCGAAGAAGACAATTTGACTAGACCCCAAAGCGACAAGGGGCGCAAAGAAGACCAAGATATCGCCGCCGTTTGTGGTCAGTGTCGCACTCAAATTGGTCGCATCAACATCGACAAAGGTGGTACTGGTTGTGCTATAGTCAGATGCTTCATTGAGCGTATAATCGCCGCTTGCAGGGTCTTTTAGAATCTCCAGATTATCGCGCAGGTGGGTATTGAGGTCACTCGATGTTAAGGGTTCGCTTGACCATGTTTTGGGTTGTGTCCATGCCATCTGATATGACTCCTATGCACAGTACGAACAAATCATAGCAAGAATAGCACAAAAGTTCTGGCAAACATGAACACTTGTTAGATTCTAGTATTAGAATTTTGAAACCAAAGAAATTCAATAAACCCCTGCTATATTCAAAATACCGCAAAATCTATCCACCAATTGCCTACTTTAGTTTTATCAATAGCCATCGTTTCCAAAATCCAACCCGTGTTAGAAGATTGTCTCAAAAGATTAAGGCTTATTGCCTGCATTTTTCGTTATACTGTTGTGTAATGTTGAATAACAGTTATGTGCTATGGAAACCAACACAATCACATTCGATATACCCGACAATACCGTACCTTTAACACGCCGTCTCGTCTCACGCATGATAGGGGGGCTGATTTGGATTAGTGCCCTGCTTGGGCTGGCTCTGGCGTTTCTGATGGGCTTCCTAATATTACGACTTGCCTTATCGCACTTATTATCTAGTACTATTGTGCTGATGATATCAACAGGCTTACCGGCATTTATTGTTGGGCTTGCCTTCCAACCGTTGAAACACGCTATTTTCAAAATCATAGAAAATCATCTTGTTTTTCAGCAAAAGATAGAAAGTTGCCCTGATGACACCAATCTTTTTCCGATTCCGGATAATTTGTCTGGGCGGCAAATTGGCGCATATGAATTGCAAGATGTTATTGGGCGTGGGGGGATGGCAGAAGTTTATCAGGCAGTAGGGAATGACTCGATTGTGGCGATTAAAGTCATGCACTCACACTATCTCTATGATGAAGAGAACTTGAAACGCTTTCAGCGCGAAGGTGAATTTGGCTTAGGCATGATTCATGACCATATCGTGGCGGTCTATGAAGTGGGTGAGATTGAAAAAGTACCTTATCTCGTCATGGAATTTGTCGATGGCGAAGACCTCCGTAGCATTATTCGCCGCACAAATAAATACACTATCAACGATGTGACATTGTGGATGAGGGATATCTGTAATGCGCTTGATATGGCACACGAACAAGGTTATATCCATCGAGACATTAAGCCTAGCAATATCATGGTTCGTCCTTCAGGAGATGCCGTGCTGATGGACTTTGGCATTGCCAAGTTCAAATATGCGACCACCCATATTACAGGGGCATCGGTGGGGACTATTGACTACATGGCACCCGAACAAATTCAAAATTCTAAGCATATTGACCATCGGGCTGATATTTATTCACTAGGCATTGTGGTTTATGAACTCCTCACCGGATTGCTCCCCTTTGAAGGCAGTATTCCGCAAGTCATGTATGCCCATATGAATTACCCACCACCCGACCCCCGTGATTTTAATGCTCTCGTACCAGAAAAAATAGCTCTCGCTGTGATGAAGGCTCTGGCTAAAAATCCCAATGATCGTTTTCAGAGCGCCGGCGAATTTGCGCTGGCATTATGTCGATAAGTTACAATATAGTTCAATAAAAGTTATTCGTAGGGACTGGCTTCTGCCTATCCGCAGAAATCTCACGGCAAGGTTGAATAGATTTTTTTATGTGGTTTTGAGTGGTTTCGCTCGAATCAAGGCGGCGAGATTATGCCCAATGATACGGTATTCTTTATCGACTTTGAGTTGCATGGGTCCATTAAACGGGGCGCGATGAATCACATCTAATTCTGTACCGGGCATTAATCCCAATGCCTGAATATAAGCGAGACGGTCAGATTCACGGGTGAGCATCCGTGTGACAACAACCCGTTGTTCAGTCTCGATAGCGGATAGGCGTTGGTCATCTAGGGCTTCAATCGTGCCATCAGGCTTGGGGATAGGTTCACCATGCGGACAAAATGATGGCTGACCTGCCATGACGGTCATACGGGCTAAAATTGTATCGTTGAGGGCTTGGCTAACATTTGTTGCTTCCTGATACACATCTTCCCACGATAAGCCCATCACAACCATCAGGAAACATTCTGTAATGCGATGAGTGCGTAATTGCTTAAGCGCAACTTGCATCCCTTTTTGTGTGAGGCGAATCCCCTTATATGGCTCATGTTCGAGCATATCGAGTTCTTTCAAGCGATTGACCATGCGATTCACGGCTGGCGCACTCACAAAGAGCAAATCCGCCAATGTAGAGGTATTGACATAGCCACTATCCGGTTGCTCCATATCGTGTAAGCGATAAATGTCTGCCAGATAATGTCTCATTTTCGCGCTTAAATCGTCGTCCATGCTATAAATTTACCAGCCGTGTTCCAGCCGAGTTGCCAGCCGTTCTGGTAATCCGGCGGCACGCATCCGTTTTTGCACATCAGGAATATCATAGGGGATACGGCGATGTTCAAAAATGCCGCTCTCAGTATCTAACATGCCATAAGCTGCATTAGGATTTTGGTCACGAGGTTGCCCGATGCTACCCGGATTAATAATCTGGCGTTGTCCATTCAGCGCATGAGGTTCACCATAGCGTGGTTCACGGGCGCGAGTATCGCCATTGTCGCTAATCAATTCGTAAATAACCGGCTGATGAGTGTGTCCCACAAAACAATAAGGTGTTTCAAAATGTGGGAAGTTCAAAGCCGCAACCAGTGGTTCAAGGATATACTCCCATACGGGTTCACGCGGGCTGGCGTGAACAAGGGTATATTCGCCAATTACAAATGTCACCGGAAGCGCCTCTAAGAAAGCGATATTTTCCGGTTTTAGCGTTTCCATCGTCCATTCCACAGCACGACGCGCATCGGGGTTAAAAGTACGAATATCCAAGCGTCCTAATGCTGCCCAATCGTGATTCCCAGCAAGGCATAAATGTGGCATCGTCTGGAGGAGTTCCACACATTCGTTGGGGTCGGGTCCATACCCCACCACATCGCCTAAACACCAGACATAATCCCACTGTCCTTTCGCATGGTCGAGTATGGTTTGAAACGCCGTTAAATTGGCGTGAATATCAGAGATAATCAAGATACGCATAGCGATTTCCTGCTTTTTTGATAGCCGATACAATTCAGTCAGTTAAAGTAATAAGTGCATCTTACCATGCTTTAAGATTTGGCGCGATAAAAATTAAAGAAAAATATTTTGTCAAACAATGTATAAAGCCTATGGAATCCCCCAAACGGTTTTTTAATTTTAGCACAAGAAATATGCTTCTACAGCCGCTAAAATCTGTTAAATTAGCGGCATTGTTCTATAATAGACAAAAATCGACAAAAATCGACAAAACACAGCTTTATGATTTGGAGTCAATGATGGTTGAAGCGGTAAAGTTGAAACGAGTCAAAGAGCGTGGTGGTGCTTTGGTCTTTGTCTTGTTATGGCTATGGATACGGGGCGTGATGGCAGTTGGTTTTTTGGCTACCCATATCTATAATTTGTATCTTGCGAATGACCTCTATCGCAATACAGAAATCACGTTTTCGGCGTTGGCATGGCTGCTCAATTTATTACAAGTGCTAGGTGCTGTCGGTTTGCTTCGCTGGAAACGATGGGGATTAACCCTGCTCATCGCGGTTTTGCTGGTCAATGCTGGTCTCGATTTTGCGACCAGTCAAATTATGAGCCTGTTACAGAATGTGACGCTCTGTGCTGGGCTTATCTGGTTAATGCACGAAAAAATGCACCATCTTGAGTGAATCTTAAACAGAATATTTTGAACAAAGGAGTCTCTATTATGGCGTTAACCCGCGCAGAAGTTGAAAAATGGCAAAAAGTAGCGATGGAATATCTCGATAAAGCAGGGATTATTCTCACGGCTGCTGAACAACGCAACATCGAAATCGCGGATTTAGGCTTAGGCGAATACGAAGAAACCGGCTTGGCACTTGTCGTCTACTATAATGACGAAAAATATTGTGCCAAAGAACTCATCCTCATGCCACGCCAAACTTGCCCCGAACATTATCACCCCCCGATTCCTGAAATGGACTACATCGGCAAGCAAGAGACCTTTCGTTGTCGTTGGGGAGAAGTCTATTTGTATGTCGAAGGCGAAGCAGTAGAAAATCCGAAAGCCACGCCGCCTGAACGCCGCAAAGACACATATACTGTCTGGCATGAGATTGTCATGAAACCCGGCGACCAATACACTATTCCGCCGCAAACATGGCATTGGTTTCAGGGGGGGCCAGAAGGCGCGGTTGTGAGCGAATTCAGTACGCGCAGTGCGGATGAAGCCGATTTGTTCACGGATAAGGATATTCAACGTTTGCCTGAAATTATTGATGAGGACTGAGAATGCCCTACGATGTCATTGTCAGTGGACATCTGTGCGCGGATTTTCTGCCGGAAACATCTCATATGCCGTTATATGTGTGCTGTCGGCGCGAGTAGTGTCGAAGTCGCAAATGCAATAAGCGGCATTCAAACGCGAGAAGCAACCCTAGCGCGGTTGGCATCCGGTTGGGCTGTTTCGAGCCGCACATTGCCAGATTAAATTTCTGTCATCCTCATTATGAGGGACGTTCAGATAACTGATGACTCCTCACTATATGCGATTGTCCTAGTACATGACCAAAAAAGTTTTTATGTAGGGGCGCAAGGCTTTGCGCCCAAAAAACACATAATCTAATTTTCAAAGATTAAATTGGTCGAGTACTAGATTTCCAGCTTAAAGCGTAACAGTTCACCTATCAATGGACTGAGGACAATTGGAACCACAAAGATTCAAGTTCTAAAAACACCTCTGATTCTCCGTTGCTGTGTGTTACGCTTTTTCTTGGATGTTCATAGTGCAATCACAGAGCATTGGGGTTTGAACACTTCGGGCGCACACGCGAGTACGCCCCTACAGTGACTATTCAAGGATATAGGTCTGATTCTGCAATAGGTAAACAAAATGTAGAACTTACGCCGAGATTTCAACCACAGGTGTCCCTTCTTTTGCGGTCAATTCGCGGAAAAGTTCGCTCAGGCGTTGTGTCATGATACCCATTTCACCACCTCCGATTGTGCGACCATCGACTTCGGCTACTGGCGCAAGTTCTCCCATTGTTCCAGTACAAAACATCTCATCAGCCCGATAGACTTCTGATAGAGACATATCGCTAACTTCGTATGGGATATGATTTGCCTTGCAAATATCCAAGACCGTTTGACGTGTAATCCCTTCTGGGCATGACCCTGTTTTGGATGTGATGACGACTCCCTTGTGGACGATGAAAATATGGGTAGCATTCGTTTCGGCGACAAAGCCTTGATAATCGAGCATCAGAGCATCATCGACTGCGGCGGCATTGGCTTGGATTTTCGCTAAAATCGAATTAATCAGATTACAGGAGTGAATATTTTGGTCTACACAATCCGGCGGAATACGACGAATACCCGATGTTATCAAGCGGATGCCGCTTTTGTCGTAGACGGGGGCTTTGTGTTCGGCTAAGACTATCAAAGTTGCGCCAGCCGTATTCAGGCGCGGATCCATGCCGCTTGTAAATTTAACACCGCGAGTCAGTGTCAAGCGGATATGAACCCCATCCGTCATATTGTTCGCTACCAGTGTTTTACTAATTTCCGCGATTATCGCATCATGAGATGGGATTTCTGTAAACGCCATTGCTAAGGCACTAGAACGCAATCTATCAAGATGTTCTATCAGCTTGAAAATGCGTCCCTTGTAGAGCCGCAAGCCTTCCCAAACCGCATCACCACCTTGCACGACACTATCAAACGGGCTGATTCCTGCCTCATCTCGGTGATAGAGTGTGCCATTGATATTAATTTGAATATCTTTATTTTTAGGATTAAAACTCTGCTTCATAAGTTACAACCTCAAATTTGTCTCGGCAATTCAATGACTTACATTACGCAGTTACAGGTCGTCGGATGAATAGGGTAATTTGTACCTAGCATGACAGTCGAGTTTTTAGTTCACAGTTTTTAGTTTTCATGTAGAATCTGGAAAGTAATTGGAAATAAAATCTCGGTTTTGTAGGGGCATAGCGCGCTATGCCCTTACGACGGAATTCTAAAAACTTTTCGGACTCTACATCAAGTAACCTTCGATATATTTTTACAAAATGCGTAACGCAGAGGCGCAGAGAATCAGAGATGCAGAGCTTTATTTTGAATAGAAATCTTGGCGCTTTGGCGTTTTGGCGGTTCATCTTTTTTTGTAATTATTTACCTGTTCTTACTATCAGTACGATAGTCTAAGGAATTAGAAAATCCGTAAACTGATAACTGACGACTCATCACTAAACATCGTTGCAATGCAAAAGCCTGAAAAATCGACGAGTGCGTAACATCAATTAATGATACGCATTGTACCGTATTTGATAGACTATGGAATTGATTGGTGACGATATTCGGCGAAGAAAATAGTCGTTTGTCCTACGAAATACTGACGGCAAAGCGACGGTTATCGTCTTTCTAGTCAATTCTAATAGAACTTACGTGCTATTCCTATCGCATTTATAGCGTTTTTGTGGTATGCTATTAAGTGAGTCAATCTAAGGTTCAATCTCTAAATAGGGCAAAGATTTGATAGTTCAAAAACACCCTCTGAACCTAACGTCCCACTCAAAATCAGTGGATAAGCGAGACAAATTATGGGCTTCAAAGACGATTACGAATATTACGACGACGACGATTACGGTGATGAAGACGATGAGGAATATCTCGATTATAGTGATGATTCTAGTTCATCGTTTGGCAGTAAAAGTAGCTCCTATAAAAGTGGTGGTCGTGGTCTGCCGGGTTCGGGTACATCGCGTTTTGGTGGACGTATTGGTGCGCGTGCGGATGATGACGACGACGATGACGATGATTCACTCAGCAGTCGCTTAGGGACAAGTCGCTTTGGTTCTGGTAATCGTTTTGGTAGTTCTAAAAAAGACGATGACGAAGACAATGATAGAAAGTCTTCTAGCCGTTTCAGTTCCGGTTCGCGCTTTAGTAGTGGTAGTCGTTTTGGCAGTTCTAAAAAAGACGATGACGAAGAAGATGATAGAAGGTCTTCTAGCCGCTCCATCTCTAGCAACCGCTTTAGTAGTGGTAGTCGTTTTGGCAGTTCTAAAAAAGACGATGACGAAGAAGATGATAGAAGGTCTTCTAGCCGTTTCAGTTCCGGTTCGCGCTTTAGCAGCAGCAAAAAAGACGGTGGTGACAAAAAATCATCGACAGGGCGCTTTAGCAGCAGTCGCTTCGGCGGTAGCAAAAAAGAGGATGATGACAAGAAATCGTCTTCGCGTTTTGGCAGTAGCAAAAAAGACGATGGTGACAAAAAATCATCGACAGGGCGCTTTAGCAGCAGTCGCTTTGGCAGCAGCAAAAAAGAGGATGATGACAAGAAATCGTCTTCACGCTTTGGTAGCAATCGCTTTAGCAGTAGCAAAAAAGACGATGGCAAAAAGTCATCCACCACAAAAGATGAGAAAAAAGAGGGCAAATCGGGCGGTATGTTTGGCGGCATCCGCAATCGCTTTAGCAGTGGCGATAAAGCCGATGATAAGAAGAGTAACAAAAAAGACAAGAAATCGGGCGCTAAAACATCGCTTGGTGGTTTGCTAGGCAGTAAAAAAGGTGGCGACAAGTCCGATGCTAAAAAAGACAAGAAATCGGGCGGCATGTTCGGTGGTATTCGTAACCGCTTTGGCAGTGGCGATAAAAGCGACGATAAGAAAGATAGTAAAAAAGACAATAAGTCTGATAATGCAAAGAGCAGCAGTCGTTTTGGTGGCAACCGCTTCGGCTCACAATCAGGCGCTAAAAAAGATGATAAGAAAGAGAGTGGTGATTCTAAAAAATCATCACGCTTTGGTAGCTCATTTGGGAAAAAATCAGACGCTAAAAAAGATGATAATCGTAGTAGCTCATCGTCGTCATCACGTTTTGGCAGCAATCGTTTCAGTTCACAATCTGCCGCCGATAATAAGAAAGATAGTGGCGATTCTAAAAAATCACCACGCTTTGGTAGCTCATTTGGGAAAAAATCAGACGATAAGCCCGATGACAAAAAAGGGTCAACGGGGCGTACAAAAGCAACGACGAAAGATAGTGCCGCATCAGGCGGTGTCTTTGGACGCATCTTTGCCAGTGTTGGCGGCATTTTTGGGCGCGGAGGTGACAAAAGTACCGCTACTCGTAGCCGAAGTAAAAAATCAGGCTCGAAAGTGCCACAAGCAAGCAGTGAAGATGGTCTAACACTCGATAATTGGCTCGACATCTTAGGTGTCGGCTTGGTATTTTTCTCACTGGTTTTATTCTTTAGTGCGATTAGCCGAGACCAAGCAGCGATTAGTCGGGTTCATACTGCAACCGGGCAATTGTTCGGATGGGGAGCGTTAGCCGTACCGATTATCATGTTTGTGGTCGGTATGTGGCTCATTATTCGACATTTTGGCGACGATGCCCCAACCGTAGACCCCGTTCGTATAGCAGGTGTGATATTGGGATTTATCAGCTTACTGGTGATTTTCCAATATATCGACTCCTTTAGTTACGAAGATATTTATGTGCCTAACAATGGTGCGATAACCCAGCAAATGCTCAAATCACGCCTTTATACCGCGTGGTATTTCGACCAAAGTGGTGGTGGGATTGTCGGCGCACAAATTTACTATTTCCTTGTGACATCCGTGACAGAAATTGGTGGTCTCCTGCTCAATATATTTGTGATGTTGATTAGTGCTATGCTGATAACACGCCTCAGTGCAGCCGAAATTTTGACGGCAATTGCGGGTGTTGGTTTATCGCTGCGTGAGTGGACACAACAAGAAGCAGAACGGCGGCGTGCAGAACGTAAAATGGCGACACAAAAAGCTGCCGAAATCGCCTATCAACAACAGATGGGGCTAGTCCAACAAGCACAAACAGAGGCTGTACCTGCTCCAGCCAATGCCGCCACCGCACAAGCAGAAGTCCCTGCTGATGACCGTCAAATCCGCATTAATCTCGGTGGACAAGCTATGCAATCGCCTACTGTTGCTGGGGTTGTTCCGCAAGCTGTGATGCAGCAAGCACAAGTAGCTCCGGCTGCGAGTTCTGGTGGATTATTCTCGCGCTTTAGGGGCGGCAAGAAGGCAAACGCCGCTAAAACGAATAATCAAGGCAATGGCACAATTGCGGCGGCTGTTGGCAGTTTGTTCAACATGAATAGCAATAACAATAGTGTCCAAAATGCAGGTGTTCCATTACCACCGCCATTGCCCGATGCACCCCTACCGATGGATGATGGCTATTCGCATCTTGATTCGCATCCACCGCGTCCTGTGGCACAAAGTTCTAATCCGAATACGATAAAATTGGGTGATTTATTAAAACCACCGCCGACACCGACACCACAAGCGGAAAAACCTGTGACAGCCAACGGTGATAATGGCGTACCAGCAACGATGCCACCACCCACACAGCAGCAACCTGCGACTCCTGTTACAGATGCTGCCCAAGAAGTTGACCCGATTAAAGCCCGTCAAGACCGCTTGAATGCCTTACGTCAGGGTAAGACGGGCCCACTCAGTCAGGCGGCGCTGGCACAAGCACGCAAAGAAGATACGCCCAAAACACGCAACATCCCAATTGGGCGCGATATGGCGACACCACCGATAGCTCAATCCAAGAGCAGCGAATTCACGCCGCCGAGTCAATTGCCATCAGTACAACCAGAGGGCGACAGCGGACTGCATCAGCAACGTTTATCACAGCCCGTTTCTAGCCCCGTCACGAACCAGACTCGTCCAAAAGCCGATTGGAACTTACCCGATTATCGTACTTTGTTGTCGTCGGGTAGCGAGCAAGAATTTGACCGTGAATATTTGCTGAAACAGGCAAAGATTATCGAAGAAACACTCGAATCGTTTGGTGCGCCCGGACGAGTGGTTGAAGTGAATACAGGACCGGTGATTACCCAATTTGGCGTTGAACCCGATTATATGCAGGGACGTAGCGGCAAAAAACAGCGTGTCAAAGTCGGGGCGATTGCAACTTTGGATAAAGATTTGCAACTTGCCTTGGGCGCACGCTCTATCCGTGTGGAAGCCCCCGTACCGGGTAAAGGCTATGTCGGGATTGAAGTTCCCAATGCTGAAGCCACATTGGTCAGTTTACGGGATGTCATGGACTCGCCGAGTTTTGCCAAACATAAATCGCCACTTGGCATTGCACTCGGTCAGAGTGTGTCGGGTGCGCCGATTAGTGCTGACCTTGCCAATATGCCGCATTTGCTGGTGGCAGGAACAACCGGTTCTGGTAAATCAGTTTGTATGAATAGTATCATTGCCAGTATTTTGGCACTCAATACGCCCGATGTCGTCAAGTTCATTATGATTGACCCCAAGCGTGTCGAGTTGACAGGTTACAATGGCATTCCGCACCTTGTCGCGCCTGTTGTTGTCGAGTTGGAACGTATCATCGGCGTGTTGAAGTGGGTAACACGCGAAATGGATGAACGCTACAAGAAATTCAGCGAAGCGGGTGCGCGGAATATTGAAGATTATAACAAACATCGTGACCCAACTGTCGTTGACCGCATGGCTTATATCATCGTCATCATTGATGAATTAGCAGATTTGATGATGTTGGCACCCGAAGAAACCGAACGCACGATTACTCGTATTGCGGCATTGGCACGGGCAACAGGTATCCATCTCGTGATTGCGACTCAGCGCCCCTCAGTCGATGTTGTCACAGGCTTGATTAAAGCGAACTTCCCAGCCCGTATCGCCTTTGCTGTAGCGGGCGGTGTGGATAGTCGCGTTATTCTCGACCAACCGGGCGCGGAACGATTACTCGGTAAGGGTGATATGCTCTACCTCAGTGGCGATTCACCTGCTCCGTTGCGTTTGCAGGGTGTCTTTGTCTCCGATATGGAAATTAACAATATTGTGCGCTACTGGAAGATGCAGGCTCTCAAACAACCTGACCCACAACCAATTTCACTGAATCCGACTTATAAATCTGCGAATTCAGGCATGAATGTCAGGTCAGGCGGTCATCAGGTGAAACAACAAACGCTCTGGGATAGTAATACTTCATCCAATCCATCTGCACCTTCATACAGTGCTTTTGATAATGCCGATGAAGACTATGAAGGTGAACTGACTCAAGGTGAATTGACAGGTGATGTCGAAGATGGCACTGAAGATGAACTCTACGAAAAATCAGTTGAATTGGTGCGTCGCCTCGATAAAGCCTCGATTAGTTTGCTACAACGGCGTTTGCGGATTGGTTATACTCGTGCGGCGCGGCTGATTGATGTCATGGAAGCGCGTGGAGTCGTTGGACCCGCCAAAGATGGTAGCAGCAAACCGCGAGATGTCTTGCCAGAGAGATAATCGCTATTCTCGAAAAATACGATATTATGTTGGCGAAACGGGTGCTGCGTTAAATTGCCTCTTATCTACCTCTATGCGATATTATGCTTACGATTGATATAACAAACAGAGGAATTGCCAATGAAACAACTTTTTATGTTGCTGATGACACTCGTTCTCGTTGCGGCGTGTAGCCCTACAACATCATCGACGGATAGCCCAAGCACAACAGCACCAAACAATGCACCCACTAGCACAGTCGATACTGAGCCGATACCCACTCGTGAAGGCGGTGATGCCCAAATTACAGGCGACCCCGGTAGTGGCTTCGGCTTTGACCTCTCAGTGGATGGTGATGGTTTTGTTGCCGTTGCGAGTGGTGATAATGTCGCATTAGAATTTGATGGCGAGGGCTTCTTTGCTTGTGAAAATAGCAATACCTATGCCATTCGCCCATCAACAGGTGCTTTACCCCTACTGACGATTATCGTCCCCGCAGATATCACAGTCGGAACGTATACGATTGGAGACCGTAATATCATGGCTTCGGTTGTGACGGCTGATAATGCTGTTTACGCCGGAATCATCAACGGTATTCTGGTCTTAGACGCAGTAGCGACAGAAAGCGGTCAACGTGTGACGGGTAATTTTGATGTTGATGTGAGTAACGGCTCAAATACGATTAATGCCCGCGGCGAATTTGATTTTATGACCACCAGCGATACAGTATTCTGTAGGTAGTTCTCATTTGAGAATGAACCGCCAAAACGCAAGAGCGCCAAAAAACTGGTAAAAAGGGCGCAGGCATATTTCTTCACCTATCAGGAAGAAACGTAACATAGAGAAACGGAGAATCAGAGGCGCGGAGGGGTTTTTGAACTTCAATCTTTGTATCAACTGTTGATGAAGTTTATGCAAGCGATTGAAGGTGGCGATTTGGATGGCTTAGTGACGATGTTAGCCGATGATGCGCTGTTAATGTCTGATGGTGGCACACGTCGCGGACGCGCTACTCGCCCAATCTATGGTGCAGTAGATATTGCCAAATTTGTATCGGCATTTAAGCGTTTAGCACCTCCTCAGTTTACCACTGAAATTAAGCCCATTAACGGCAAATCTGGTGTCGTTCTACGGCTACCAGATAATACGACCTATTCGGTTCTCACAATACAGGCTTCTAACGGCAAAATTCAGCAAATTCATCTTGTCGGGGATGACGAAAAACTCAAGCATGTGTAGGGCGACAATCAATATGCAACTTGCCCTTGATTCGATTGCATTCTGCACACAATAGTTGCAGATTTGCGAATACTGATAAGCCACCTTTTGCAATGGGCAATACATGGTCAAGCACTAACCGAGCTTCATCACTGGTCGCACCGCAATTGATACAGTTTTCGCCATAGGTTTGGACTAAAGCAGCGTGCCATTCAGCATAATGACGGCGCAGGGCTGTTCGTTCGCGGCGTTTGACTTGCGGCGGGACTCCGCGTTTGTAAGGGGTATTCATCCACAGGGGACTATACTCTTTCGTGCCGCGTGCAAAAAACTGACGGGCTGCACTACATTCATCGGCACATTGGCAACGGTGCGCGACACGTCCACAATAAGCACAATAACGGCGCTGCATCATGATGGTTTGACAGCGACCAACTGCGATATATGCTGTTCCTCTTCTTCGCTGTAGATAATCTGCCAATCGCTAAAATAGCCTTCGAGTTCGCCATCTTCTAGCAAAAAGTCACGATTGAATTGTGGCACAACATCTAAATAACGTAGATTGAATGTCTCGTAGATAATGCGCCCATTGGGTTTGGTCGCTTCTTTCAGGAAGGGGAACAAGTCGCGCTTGAGATAGCGAAAAACGCAAATTAAATCATAGGTGGCAGGGTCAATGTCTAGTTTATCGACATCAATTTGTAGCAGATTGGCATTGCGTAAGTTTCGCATTCCCATTTCGGCACGCGCTCGTTGCAAGGCGACACGGCTAATATCCATGATATCACTCGCATAGCCTTGTTCTGCTAACCACAAGCCATTTTGCCCGACACCCCCTGCTAAATCCAAAGCACGCGGCATCGCTTCGTTGTCTGCAAGTGGCGTGAAGTCCTTGAGTAAGGGGTCTGCGCTAGGATAGGGCTTGTCATTCTTTTTTTTGTAGTTATTGTCCCAACGGACACGGTCTTCGACTGCCATAAGATTGCTTTGCTAAGTTATTTTCTCTCATTTTAGCAGATTTGCTCGGCTTTGTGGGTGTTGATTTGTGCCGATGCAAAGTTTCTGAAAACGTAGAATATCAGAAATTGTAACAATTCGTAACGCATTGTCCAGATAATTTTCAGACAACTGCGAGGAAACATTCAATCGCCCATATTAAACTTGCCACAATCTCAGCATAAAAAACAAATATATCAACTCTTAAGGAGAGGTGATGATGAAAGACATACGACTTTTGATTGTTGTGGCGATGTTATTCGCGCTCGTTATCGGTGGTCTCAGTCAAGCACAAGATAATATGATTTGTGATGATAGCGACCCCGTTTTATTCGGCTTTGTTGTTGATAATAGTGGTGTCGGTGTACTATTTGCGGAATCACAGTTTAAGGGTATCGACATGGCAATGGAAGACATCAATGCTATGGGTGGTATTCTCGGACGCTGTGCCGAATATATCTGGCAAGATAGCGCCCTCAATGCCAGTCAAGGCGCGACAATCGCTGAACAATTTGTGCTAGAAGATGAGGTTGACTTCCTCGTGGGGCCGACCAGTAGCGGTGTTGCCTTAGCCGTCACTGAAATCGCCCGTGAAAATGGTGTGCCGATTGTCTTCCATACATCGAACAGTATTCAACTTTCGACGACCAGTTTCCATCCCTACATGGTACAGGTTGCGCCGCATACCACCATTGAGACTCGTGCGGTTGCCCAATATGCCGCCAATCTCGAATTAGACTTAGCAATATGGGCTTCTATCGGACCCGATTATGCCTTTGGACGTGACGGCTTCAACGAATTTCAGCCGCGTTTACTGGAACTGATTGCTGGCTCAGAAATTGTCACCGAACAATGGCCTCCACTGGGCGAAAGTGACCTTGACCCCTATCTGAGCGCGATTGAGGCTTTTGCGCCCGATGCTGTTTTTAGCAATTTGTGGGGCGACCAATTGGTGAATTTCGTCAGCACGGCTGATGAATTTGGGCTGTTTGAGGAAATGACATTTTTCGGTCTCTTCGATACCGATTTCATGACTGCTTTGGGGGCAGATTTACCCGAAGGCTTGTATGGTTACTCGCGTGCGCCCTTCTATGCCATTGATACTGACCAGATGCGCGATTTTAATGACCGTTACTTTGAACGCTACGGCGTTTACCCGGCGGATTGGGCGATTCTGATTTACGATGGTGTTCATGCCCTCGCTGCGGCTGCCGAAGCTGCGGGTTCTACCGATGGCGATGCGGTTGCAGAGGCTTTCAATGGACTAACTTTCACAGCATTACGCGGTGATTTGACCGTTCGTGACTGTGACCATATGACGACGGCAGGTGAATATATTGGTATCACAACACAAGAGTCAGACTATGGCGTGCCGATTATGACCGATGTGACCTATGTTTCAGCAGACGAGGTATGGGATAGTTGCGAAGACATTGAGGCTCTGCGTGCTGATAGTGAATAATTCGCGCTCTTACGTTATACTCGCACCGCATGGGTTTTCCTGTTCGGTGCCTCTGATATAAAGTGAAACTATACATCAATGTCAAAACTCAAGTTCTTCACGGATACTCATATCCCAAAACAAGTTACAACCCAACTACGAAATCGTCAGGTCAATGTGATACGCTGTCAGGATGTTGGATTGGAAGATGCAGATGACGATGTTTTGTTAGCCTATGCGATTGACAATGGGTGTGCCATGCTATCGTTGGATGATGACTTTACTAAATTGCATTTGCACTATTCGCAGAGTGGAAATTCTCATAAAGGTATCTTTTATGGCGCTATGAAACAATTTCAGGGACAGATTGGGGCGATTGTTACCTTTTGTGCTATGTATACTGAATTGATAGAATCTGGAGTAGGAACACTTGAAGACGATATCCATAACAAACTCATCTATCTGCGAAAATAGGCTATACTGAGGTTAGATATTTCGAGGTAATTACATATGGTTGCAGAAGTAAAACAACATATCAAATTACGAGGTGATGACCCCTATGATGCGATTATCATGGGTACGAATCTTAAAGCAAACCTTGTGGCTCAATTCGCATTGGGATGGGGTATTGATGAAGCAGTAGAAAATTATGACTTATCGTCTGCTGCTATCTATGCTGCATTGGCTTTTTACCACGATAACCTAGAGGGCATTTGGCAACACGAAAAAGAAATCGAAGCACAATCCGCACAACTGCGACAAGAATCCGAACAGCGCTTTGAACATCTTAAGAAACGATATGCTGCAATGAAAAATCAAGGCGATTAGTCAAGACAAGCGTTGCTGAGGTTATCTATGGAAATTATTCTGCGACAAGTGATACAAGGCATCTCAACGGGGATGCTCTTATTTGTCGTATCATCGGGCTTAACGCTCGTGTTCGGCGTGCTACGAGTCATTAACTTCGCACATGGTAGCCTGTATATGTTGGGGGCATATCTAGCCGTCGCTGTCGGGGCTGCTGTGACAAGCATAGTGGGTGAAACAGGCGCTTTTTTCGTAGCATTGCTGATTGCACCTATTCTTGTGGCGATGATAGGCGCAGTGCTAGAATTTGGTCTTTTCAGGCGCATTTATGGTAAAGAACATTTGCTGCAACTGCTGTTAACTTATGGACTCACCTTGATTTTAGGAAATGCCGTTCGTATCATATGGGGCGGTGGTATTTATCGCCTCGGTAAGCCAGATTTCTTACGTGGACGCATGACTTATGATATCGGCGATTTTAGCTTACGATTAGGAAAATATGATTTATTCGTGATTATCGTCGGCTTGCTCATCGGGGTAGGATTGTGGTTCTTATTACAGAAAACACGCTTTGGGCGCATCACTCGTGCCGCAGTGAATAATCCCGATATGGTGAGCGCACTCGGCATCAATGTTGACCGTGTGCTGACGATGGCGTTTATGTTGGGCGCATGGTTAGCTGGGATTGGCGGTGCCCTAACGATAGGCGACAGTTCAACATCCTTAGCGATGGACTCGCAAATTATTATTCGTGCCTTTGCAATTGTCGTCATCGGCGGACTCGGCAGTTTTGCCGGAGCGTTAATTGGTTCGCTGCTAGTGGGGATTGTGCTATCTGTCGGCATTGTATTGCCATCAGTCGCCCCTGCCCCGTTTGATACATTTTTCAGCAATATTCCAGCCGAATCAATGCCCTTTATTGCGATGGCATTGATTCTCATTTTGCGCCCATGGGGTTTATTGGGCAAAGCAGAACGCTAAACAACGCCAATCATGGATAAGCACAGAAACGTGTTTTTTCGGTAAATTATGGGTTTTCGGGCGTAAGGGCGCAATACCTTGCGCCCCTACAACGGGCTATGACCTTTTATGCACCTAATTTTGATAGAATCCGTATCTATTCAGCTATCCA
>JAUZRW010000057.1 GCA_030950085.1 Anaerolineae bacterium | reverse complement strand
TAATATCTCAAATAGATGCTTGAGAAGTTCTTCGTTTTGAGGGATAGTTGACATTAGAGTTAGACTTTCTAATCGCTGTTATTTACTAACTCAGCTTTTTAACGAAAGTCTTCTCTTTTTGCAAATACAGCCAAAGTCTAGGCTTGCTTGCTCAAGCATGACCCCTTTCGCTGGCATAATGTCGCCTTGTTTGCAGGGTCAATTATTGCAAGCGGTAGAGGGCAGAATAGTCGCTGGTTATTGATTGGAGAATTGTTGCCGGAAAAAGTTAATTATCCGATAGACGATAATATCTTGCACTGTATCTCTATGGCATCGAAAATCTGGGCAGAAGGGTCGCTAAAAGCGCGTATCCGTATTCAAAAAATAACCAAAGTGCATTTGATTCATTGGCTGGAAGCTATTAAGAATGATGAACGTCTTGATGCGCCTGACCGCGCCCAAATCCTCAATACACTTGGGCGTTTACAAACAGGATTGTAGGATTTACTTGTTTAACAAACTGTCTCTATTGAACCTATAGACTCTATCTCACCTTGTTATTTTGTGTGAGGCGCGGTGAAACCCCGAAAGGGGCTTTTTGTGAGTTAGCAAAACAAAAAGAAGGCTTGATTCGGTCTTTGTTTACCGAAATCAGCCTTCTTTTTCAATTACACTAATGCTTGATGGTTGGATTTGTTATTGTCCGTTATTGCCGCCTATACGACCACCGCGTTGTCCTCGACCTTGTGGACGTTCGCCATTAGCACGTTCACCACGCGGACGGTGCGGGAAAACACCCTCAAATTCACCGGATTGCATCAGTTCGCGCATTGTCCCATTTTCAATAGCATCTGTGAGTGCTGCTGCCTGTTCCGCATTGATGATTCCGGCATCTTGCGCTTGTGCAACACAATCCAGCAAATGAGCCTCACGTTCAGCTTGATGTTCGGCACGGATGGCTTCAACGTCAATGCCATTTTCTGCCAACAATTCTTGTATAGTGCCACCTGCCGCGATATAGGCACGGACATCTTCACGGGTCAGACCAAGTTCTTCCAGAAATGCACCGCGTTCAGGACGTTCAGGGCGTTCACCTGCAAAGGGTTGGCACAATGCCGCCGATGATGGTGCTTCGGTATCATCTTGTGCAAAAACGGCTGCGCCTGTTGTGAGTGTCACGACTATGATTGCACCGGATAGAAATTTGTGTAATGTCTTCATGTTTGTTTCCTCTCATATATTGTTATTTCGTTCTGATAACTACATCATGCCAGAGAGGTGTCAACAGAGTTTATGCCAATCGTAAACCCTGTGTAATTTACAAATTGGTGACACTTTCGATATTCTTGCGCCTGTAGATAAATTGTAGAATCTGGAAAAAACTTAGAAAAAGGATGAACCACAAAGGCGCAAAGAACACAAAGAAACCTATTCAAAATCATGCTCTGCGCCTCTGATTCTCCGCGTCTCTGCGTTACGCTTTTTCCAAAGACTTCTCGGACTCTGCATTTTTATAGATGCTTTATAGTCAGCTATGTTGCATTTTTGTAGCAAGCCTTTTAGAATCACTGTCATAATCAAACAAGGAAAAATGATGACAATGACTGTAGGAAAATTATTATTACTGAGCCTCGCAATGTTATTGATGGCAGCTTGTGGTGCTGTGGCAGGCGACCCGTCGGACACTGTCGAAAACTATATTACGGCGAAAGTTGCTGCTGATGGCGATACGATTGCCAGCTTATTATGTAGTAACCTAGAAAGCGATTTGCAGCGCGAATCGATATCGTTTGCAAGTGTTGAGGCACAAGTTGAAAATTTGGCTTGTTCACGAGTTGGCGATACAGATACTGTATCCTGTGACGGTCAAATTGTGGCGACATACGGCACAGAAGACAGGGTTTTTGAACTGGGAACATACAATGTTGTGCAAGAAGATGGCGAGTGGCGTTGGTGTGGCGAAGTCGGAGCAGGCGAATAATGCGCCATTGGCTTAATCGGGAGAATGCTCTAGCCGTTGGATTGTGCCTACTGCTGATTCTGCTTGTGATTGTCACATCGGATAGTGCGCCGCAATTTATCTATCAAGGATTTTAGGTGACATTCGATTTACCAATTGTTGGATTGCTGATTCTGTTAGCAATCGCCTATGCCCTATTACCCACAAATTGGCGGACATGGGCGTTATTTGCTGGTAGCATTATCGGTGTCTATGCGCTACAGCCGCGTTTACAAATTCGTTGGCTCGATTTTCTGTTACCGACTCTGACATTGTTGCTGACGATGGCGACATGGTTTTTGACGCGCAAAGCAGAGCAAGTATTTTCGCGTGACGATAAAATTGCATTTGCTGGAACTGCCCTACTGGTCATCGGTTTGGCATTACTGCGTTACGTGCCGTCAGATTATCGCATTTTCGTTGCCTCGCGTCCGCCGAATTTGACTATTATTGTCGGGTTTGCACTAATAATACTCGTGATAAGTTTGGTATTTTCGCGCTTATATTTTTCGCATCGTGCAATGCTGCTACTACTACTTATCCTCTTCATTTTTTTGAAAACCGACATTCTTGCCACATGGATTAGCACAATCATGCGCCGCGCTACGAATCAAGATGTGAGTCAAGCGCGTGCAATTGACCTCGGCTGGCTAGGGTTTTCTTATGTTGCCTTTCGCCTCATTCATACTATTCGTGATAGGCAATCCGACATTTTGCCGACCTTATCGCTACGTGACTATGTAGCATATATCGTATTCTTTCCCTCTTTTATAGCGGGACCCATTGACCGAGCCGAACGTTTTCTGGATGATTTGCGCCATGTCCCCAAATTGAAACGCTTCGATAGTGTGCGCTTCACAGAGGGTTGTACCCGTATTGGCATTGGTATTTTCAAGAAATTCGTTATTGCAGACTTTCTCGCACAAGGTATGTCCTTAAATGCCACTCATGCGGCACAGGTTGAAAACAGTTTCGGTTTATGGTTATTACTCTATGGCTATGCCCTACGCCTCTTCTTTGACTTCGCTGGCTATAGCGATATTGTGATTGGAATCGGTATTTTGTTTGGGATTAAGTTGCCGGAAAATTTCCATCATCCCTACACACGCAGCAGCATCACAGAATTTTGGCAAAATTGGCATATAACGCTCAGTGATTGGGTGCGAACTTACGTCTTTTCGCCCTTTTCGCGCTGGATACTACGCTTGAAACCACGCCCTGCCGCCTTCATCACGGTCTTACTTGCACAACTGCTTACGATGCTAATTATTGGTCTCTGGCATGGGGTGAGTATCAACTTTTTACTATGGGGACTATGGCATGGTATCGGCTTATGGCTACACAAACAATTCTCAGACCGTACCCGAAAATGGTATCGCGGCTTAAAAGAGCGCAAATGGCAATTCCGTTTATGGAAAACAGGGACATGGTTCATCACATTTCATTTTGTGGTCTTAGGATGGGTTTGGTTTGCCTTGTCGGATGTTAATCTCAGTATCAAGGTTTTCAGCGTATTGTTTGGGTATTGAAGATGACCAAAACTATCGCAATCACAGGGGCAACAGGCTTTACAGGAGGCGCTATCGCCCGTTATTTTCATGTCAAGGGTTGGCGCATTTTAGCCTTCGGACGACGTGAAAACCCAAATTTGCCCCATGATATCCACTATCGGCAGTGGGATATTGCCTCTGGCACAATTGCAATGCCTGAACCAATTGATGTTGTTGTTCATGCCGCAGCACGGGTTGATGATTCCGGAAAATACGACGATTTTATGCGCGTCAATGTGCAGGGAACACAAAACGTATTAGATACTTTTCGTAAGGCATATCAATTCATCCATATCAGTAGCTCTAGTGTCTATGACCCCTTTGCTGAAAAAATCAGAGTCACAGAAGATTTCTCCTATGGTATACACTACCTAAATGCTTACAGTGAAACCAAAATGTTGGCAGAAAAAATCATCATCAACGATAATCGCACAAACAAAGTTATTTTGCGTCCGCGTGCCATTTATGGCGAAGGCGATACGACCCTTTTGCCGCGCTTGTTACGCTTACATAAAGGGCGTTTTATGCTGGGCATAGGTGATGGCAATAATGAAATTTCGATTACGTATATTTGCAATTTTTGTCATGCTGTCGAGCGAGTCACTCAGCATGACTTTGATTGCGAAATTTTCAATATAACGGATACAGAAACCCTGACTCAACGCGAACTTCTCGCCAAATTAGCAGAATTGATGGCATGGGATTGCAAGCCATTATTTATGCCGCGTCAAGTCCCTGAGAGTATCGCAAAAACGGGGCAATTTTTGGGCAATCATTTAGGCTTTCGACCTCAGTTATCCCCCTATGCCGTGCATCAACTCGCTGATACTTTTACACTCGATATGAGCAAAGCACAACAATTATTAGATTATCAGCCACCTTACACACAAGCTGATGGATTCGCTGCTATTCAAGATGGCTTGAAAAAATCCGGCAAATAATTAAATCTTCGTGGGCGCAATACCATCATGCGCCCTATTTGGTGTCATGAAACACAGTAAAATACTATCCGTTTTTCCCGATTGTTGGATTTCCGGTGCTGAGATGTCCCTCAATTTTTGCGAGTAATTCTTCTGTTTTGTCATCAGAGCCAAAATTATCCAGCGCCCGTGTCATGAAGGCAATCGCTGTACCGGTTGTCGTACCGCCAAAAATGCCATAAGCAAATTCTGCCAGTGCTTCAATGCCGGACACACTCGATAGATGGACATATAATAGCGAAGTCGTCAAGACATGCGCTGCTACCAAGAAGAGCATCACAAACCAGATAACCCCCCATTCGCGTTTGATGACATAAACGGTGATAATCGGCAACAAAATTACTAAACTGGGAAATATCAGATAGAGCATAATTTTCCCAGTTTCGCTCAGTTCAATCGTTGCCACGATGCTGTTACTATCAAACAAGGTATTATCGGCAGATGCCCCACCGGACACGAGTTGGATACCATCAACATTAATAATGAAACCAGAATCGCCAACATAGCCATAATATTCGATGCACGAACGCCACAAATCAGCGTAATCTGGTGCATAAGAACTCATTTCAGGGCTATTGTGTGGCATATTGCTTGGAATAGCGTTGTTCGGGGCGCTCCATTTGTAGCTGGTGAGTTCATCAATACTCGCGGCTTCAATCACAAAGAGCAATGGATGTATATTCCCACATTGCTCGCCAAAGACATTGGCAAAATTGAGGTTGAGGATAATGATGACCAGCATGATGAGCATCAATACGCCTTCAACTGCCCAAGTTAACAATCTTTTCAAAAATTTAATAATGGCGCTCATAAATTATTTTCCTTTTAGGCTAAATTACATGATGGACTGCCTTTGCATGGCAAAGATAAATACCAGTGTAACATAATATTCTGATTGCTATGTTGAAATAAGGTGGGAATTTCGGCTGCGAATATTGGATTAAGCCATTATTAAGCGTGCAATAATCATTTGGGGCGTATATTGCATTGTGGATAGTTGGCGTTATAATCGTTAGTAGATTATAAATGCCCCTATCGGGGTTTCATCGCGCCTCACACAAAATGACGAGACGAGATAGTATTTATAGGGTTATCAAAGTTACTTTGTTAAACAAGAATTTAGGATTATGGCGACGATTACTCAAAAATCTAAATTAGGTTGGTTTGAATCGAAGCGTGGGCGCAGGGTTCTGGAAAACCTCACAGCGTATATGTTTTTGGCGCCTGCCTCCCTTATCATTTTCACATTTGGAATTTTTCCAGTAGCCTTTGCGTTTTTTATCAGTTTACATCGCTGGCGACGCTTCCCCGATGAGTTTCGCGGTTTAGATAGTTATGTCGAGGCGATTGGCAACCTAGCGTTTGTACTTTTTTTCTGGATAGCTCTAATTGCCGCCGTTTTTGGCTTATACACGCTATGGAAGATGTACAAACAAACAGGTGAAGATAATAATCAAAAGGCGTTAGCACTTATTATTCCGAGTATTGCAGTAGCCAGTGCGCTGTTTGCTTTTGCCAGTTGGTTCTTCCGTTTGTTATTCTTTATCTTCTTAATTCCACGACGCTTGCAAGGGCAAGAAAAAAGCACCAGTATCTTTGTACAAGAATTGATATCGAGTTTTCAAGCTGAAAACGTAGTAGCCGCCGCCAGTATCATGGGTTTACTCGTCATTCTTGCGGTTGTAATTTTGATTATTACAGGACGTTTCCTAAAAATACCACAACGTCTCCATTATTTTGTGATAGCCTTACGGGGTTTCGTGGCGCTGGGTATATCTTTCTTCCTGATGCGGCTTACACTCAGCGAGATACAAATCGCTATTGACGAAGCAAGAGCGGCTGCTGAATCTGCCCCTATTTGGTCACAGATTATCTTCATTAGCTTGGGGGCAGCCCTCATCTTCTTTGCCATGTGGCTGTGGAATCGGACTGTTCATGACCATGCAGATAATCAACCCGTGATGAAGTTATTTGTGGTGGTTGCAGCTATCATTGGCGCTGTTCTGCTGATTATGTATGTGCCACCCTCTTTGGCTGATGCTGAAGATGATGTCTTGAAGGGCTTTAAGGTCGTCACATTGTATGCGCTTTTCTCTGTGCCAATCACGCTGGCACTTGGACTCAGCTTGGCAGTTTTGTTATACCAGAAAATACAGGCGAAATCGTTTTTCCGTGTCGTGTACTTCATGCCCTATATCACGCCCTTCGTAGCGACATCAGTTGTTTTTTCATTATTATTTAGCCATCGCACAGGCTCGCCTGCCAATCAGTTTATCAATATTTTTGGGCTTGAACCGCAGCGTTGGTTACTAGAACCAAAAGGTATCGTTCAACTTGTTTTGGGTGATGGTGTGCCGAGTTTTCTATCGGGACCGGGTTTGGCATTATTTGTCATCATCATGTATAGCATCTGGACATATGCAGGCTATAGCACGGTGATTTTTCTAGCCGGACTCGGCAATATCCCAACCGATGTTTATGAGGCGGCTCGTATTGATGGGGCAAATGCTTGGCAGCAATTCCGCCATATGACCTTACCCCTGCTTTCGCCAACCACCTTTTTCTTGTTGCTTATTTCCACAATTGGCACATTCCAAGCCTTCACACAAATTTTCCTGATGCGACGAGCCGGTGCCTATGATGCTGTTGATACGATAAATATCTATATTTATCAAGAAATCACAACAGGGCGACCCGATTACGCTTTTGGTTCGGCAATGGCTTTTGTGTTGTTCTCAGTGATTCTCATCTTAACATTTATTCAAAACCGTATGGTCGGGCGTAAGGTATTTTATGGCTAATATCAATCAATCCATGGCGCAAGTAAAAAGTGAGAAATCTGCTAAAGCTGTCACGCCGCGTCGTCCAATTAAATGGGGGCAAGTGGCGATTTATATTGTTCTAGGTGGCGGTGCAATTCTGGCGTTACTGCCTTTCATCTGGATGATTAACTGGTCATTCATGGTTTCAGATGCTGATATTACTGTCGGTAAGTTCGTCCCCACACGCTTAATGCCCGACAATATCCGTGCCGCACAAGCAAATCCAGAAGCATATATTACCCAAGAAGGGCGCGACTTCAATGTTTTGCGCGATTATATTTTTGGGAATTACACCACTGTTTGGGAACAAGCAGAATTTGGCAAGTTCATGTGGAATAGCGCTCGCTTGACTGCCATAACAGTGAGTGGGTTGCTACTGTTCTGTATCCCAGCCGCCTATGCCTTTGCACGAATGGACTTTTATGGGCGTAATGTGTTATTTGCTATTATGCTAACCACACTCATGATTCCTCATATTGTGACCCTCATTCCGAATTTCCTCACGGTTATCTGGATTAGCAGACTCAGTGATACACTCATTGGGCTGCCATGGATGGCGAATTGGCCCGGCTTGACTGTGCCGTTTATGGCTTCGGCATTTAGTATATTTTTGCTGCGACAATTTTTCTCGCAGATTCCCGTCGATTTATGGGATGCGGCTCGCATTGATGGCGCGAATCATATTCAATTCTTAATACGTGTAGTGATACCCTTATCGCGTGCGCCGATTATGACAGTTGTGACCTTCGCATTTATTGGCTCGTGGAATTCATTGTTGTGGCCCTTACTGATTACTCCGGCTAGCGAAACATGGATGCCGATTGCTGCCGCACTGACAAATTTCGTCCAAACGGAAGCTGGCGATGAATTTCATTGGCAGATGGCAGGTTCTGTGATTATGGTACTCCCGATTTTAGTCCTTTACTTTGTCACACAGAAGCAGTTTACAGAAGGTATTTATAGCGGTAGTGTTAAGAGCTAATGCACCCTCTCATGGTGTTAATAATACACCATGTTTTTTTGTCATCGTCGCGGAGGGAAGATGGCGTGCGGTGATTGTCAATTAGATGATTTAGAATCAATAAGGAGCAATCCAACTTATGAAGAAATTCTTTATTTTTACGCTGATGATGACCTTGCTGGTGAGTTTTGGTCTCGTCAATGCACAAGATGACGCTTTAGCTGGTGTTGACCCCACGGGTGCTGTCATTACCTATTGGCACGAATGGGATGGGGAACAACAAGTCGGTATTGATGCCGTGATTGACGCATTCGAAGCAAGCAATGAATGGGGCATTACCGTCGAGCAGGTGCAACTCGGTAGTAGTCGCGTCATTAGAGAAAATATGAGTACCGGGATTGTCAGTGGTGAACTGCCGAACCTCACGGGTGCAGCCTTTGTTCAGTCTGCCCAGAACTGGTATTTGGATGGTATTATCGTGCCGCTTGATGTGTACTATGACCATCCAGAATACGGTTTCAGTGAAGAAGAACTCGCGCAACTAAACCAAGATTTGCTCGATATCAACCGCCCCGCGATTGCTCCTTATGATGGTCAATTGCTGACTTGGCCTGTTGGTATGAGTGCAAATGTCTTGACTGTTAATCTTGAAATGTTGGCAGAATTAGGCTTTGATGGTCCCCCCACCGACCTCGAAACTTTCCGCGAAATAGCTTGTGCAGCAAACGAACTCACCAGTTTTGATGATGGCGATGTCCAGGGCTTCCCCGTGCGTACCAGTGCCTTTGATATGTGGAGTTTCATGGTTGCACAAGGCGGCGTGGTCTTTGATACAGAAGCTAATCGTTATAACATTACTGATGATGCTTCAATTGCGACGCTGCAATTCTTCCAAGATTTATTCAATGATGGTTGTGCTTATCTGCCAGACGGTCCCTTCGTTAATACGGCTGACTTCGCATTCGGTCTGAACCCGATGGCTGTTGGTTCAAGCGTGGGTGTTCCCTTCATTCAAGGCGACATCAATGATAGTGGTAGTGGCATTGAAAATTGGGTCAACACAACCGTGCCATGGTCAGAAGGTAATCGTACCATCCAACCTTCCTTGCGCGGTGTTGCCATTATTGATAGCACACCAGAAGAAAATCTCGCAACATGGTTGTTCCTCAAATTCTGGGCAACCGATATGGATGCACAGGTTGCTTGGACTGAAGGGGCGCAGTATCAACCGTATAATAATGCAACTCGCGATGCTCTCAGTCAAGAATTCTTGGATGCCAATTTGCAATTCACAAGTATCTTTAATGCACTTGGCGATGAAAGCATCAACATTTGGTCTCCCCCCGCCCATCCATCTGGACGCGACGTGAGTTCTGTGTTTGAAGAGTTGATTGTCAATATTCTGACAGGTGGCGCAGATGTAGCGGAAGCTGCTGCTGATGCTGAAGTCGAAATGAACGAAATCTACCAAGAAGATCTGGACATGCTTGGTGGCTAAACATTTCACACTATAAATTTGTGTAAGCGTTTTTAAGGGCAGGTTCATAATTGTGAGCCTGCCCTTTTTATTATCCAACCTAACCCAATGCAATAATACTGGATGGTTCGCTATGGTTATCCAAATGTAGGCTATAATGCTGCGATGTTTGCTAATGTAACTACTGTACCCATATTCGGGGCGACTCAATGCTACAAAACTTTTTCTTGATGCTGGTTGCCGTGGTGATGTTGATTGCCTTTCTGGTTGCATTTACAATCGAAGACAATGTGGATGATACAATCGAAAAGCAAGCCTCCCCTACTGATAATAATCATCTCACCCACAAACCCAAAAACAAAGGCTATTCATCGGCGGTCATTGTCTTAATTGGCATCATGTCTGCGGTGCGATTTTTGCAAGTTGCTGGAGCCGGCACTGCAATTGTCTATTTTAATGTATATATGGATACACAATTGAATGTTTCGGCTGGGATAATCGGAGCAATAGCTGCCATTGGACGACTCATTTTTGTACCCATCGCCCTCTTCGCGCCCCGTTTGATGCGTCGCAGAGGAACAGGCTCCGTTGCGGCATGGGCATTGTTAGCAACTGTCGCTTTCCTTTTGCCGCTTGCCCTTCTACCGTTGTAACTTGCATAGTCAAATATAGGCAAATCACCATTTATGCAGGCGTAACCCACAATGGACGCACGGCAATGT
>JAUZRW010000056.1 GCA_030950085.1 Anaerolineae bacterium | reverse complement strand
TAGCAACACCTATTCTTTTGAACAACAGGGATGGACAGGGATTTGTATTGAAGCACATCCTGATTACATTGACATTCTTAAGAAAAACCGCCCTAATAGTCACGTTGTTTTTGCGGCAGCAAGCGATAAAAGCGGTACAGTTACATTTTACACCAATAAGCGCGGTTCTTTATCCACCCTTGACCCTTCACAAGAAGAAAAGTTCAAGGCTCATGGCGAATACTTTACTGGATTCGTTGAGCGCGAAGTTCCTATGATGACATTGACTGAGATTCTTGATGATGCCAATGCGCCACAAATCATTGATGTTCTTTCGATTGATGTTGAAGGTGCAGAAATGCAGGTTCTCGCAGGGATGGATTGGGGCAAATATACAGCACGAGTCGTTATTATTGAAGCATCTGATGAAGAAGAAGCAGAAGTAAGTGCTTACTTTGACAGGTTTAATTATCATAAAGCTCGCAATTATTTCGGGAACATATTCTTTTGTTCGAATGCGGCTGATGCACAAACAATCGCGGAAGCAGACGTGACTTGTTCGGTGACACATACGCCGCATCCTCTGGACAAGATTCAACAGGAACAACAATTCGAGATTATCAATTCACAGTTGATATTGCCTGAAAGTTACAAATTGCCAATGGAGACAAAAAAATCATCTGCACAGTGGATAAAGAAATTCCGCTACTATGGCAAGCGCCTTGCACAATGGCTGAGGTCATAAAGCCATGTATCGCATCAAACGTTTTTTGCGTCAATTTCAAGCACCGACTCAGATAGCACGTCCTATAACAGGTGTTATGGCATTGCGTGACCGTTATAGCGATTTGCACGACTTACTCAAAAATGATAATCTGGTGATTGTCGATGGCGGCGCAAATATTGGCACGGTGACTGATTTGTTCTTGCAACAATATGACAATCCAACTATTCATGCGATTGAACCACGACCAGATGCCGCACTGGTGATGCAGAGCAAGTACAAAAATCAGGCTAATGTCCATGTTCATATGTGTGCATTAGGCGCTGAAGATGCGACACTATCCTTTAATGTTGTCGGACACGAAACATCGTCATCGTTGCTAAAACCATCTTCTACCAACCATCATTATCATCCTGACATTATGGCAGTTACACAAAGCATCAACGTGCCAGTCAAACGTTTGGATACGCTAGTCGATATCGACATTGACTTGCTCAAACTTGATTTACAAGGCTACGAATTAGAGGCTCTCAAAGGTTGTGGTGCTTTATTACAACGAATCAAGACCATCACCACCGAAGTAGAGTTCATACCACTCTATGATAAGCAGCCGTTATTTGCTGATATTGATATTTTTCTGCGGGGTCACGGTTTTAAGCTCTTCAATTTGTATGAATTGTGGACACAAGATGACGGTCAGTTAACCGCCGGTGATGCGGTCTATTTGAATACGCGGTATTTCTGATGAAGCCGATTTACTGCATTGGTGACAGTCACGTTTCACTCTTTTCTGGTGAGAATGCCATGCCGCCTGCATGGACTCAGCGTTCTGATGACCGTCTGCCCTTCTTTAAGACATTTCGTTTGGGACCCGTTTTGGCGTATAACTTATGTCAATCTGGCACATCAACGCTTGGACGTGAAAAACTCTTTGAGGTATTAGAACAGGTTGTACCACTTGGAAGCCGTGTTTTGCTTGTCTTTGGCGAAATTGACTGCCGCGCCCACCTCATTCGCCAGAGTCAGCAGCAGAATAAGCCAATTGAAGCGATTGTAAAGCATTGTGTAGACCGCTATTTCTCAGTGGCACTAGAAATACGCGATTTAGGCTACCAAGTGATGATTTGGAACGCGCCACCAACTACCATGACTGATATTTCTTCGGAGGTATTTCCGACAGTTGGTTCGCCACAAGAGCGCAATCATGTCACACGCTTATTCAATCAGGTACTTGATAAACACTGTATAGCAAATGACATACCCTTCATTTCGATATTTGACCAGATTGTTGACGAAGACAATCAGACCGATATGAGCTACTTAATGGATATCGTGCATCTGTCACAGCGTGCCATGCCTCTAGCGATAGAGGAACTCAAGCCCCTTGTGCCAGAAATTGACTTTGACGATTTCGATTGGGAAGCACCTTATTATAAACTGCCAATGAAAAAGTATCGCCTTGCCATCATCACACCTAGTTATATTGGCTCATCAGAACGAGCAAATTATGCCCGACGGTCATTAGAGTCATTGCGAGATACTTTTGGTCAACATTATGCACAGATTGTCGTTGATGATGTGCCGCACTTCAACAATCGGCTGCTTAAACGCTTTCCAGATTGGCGCTATAGCAACTTAGCAGAGAAAATTTATCAGGGTGAGAATATCCGCCTTATCCGACAACATGGGCGTAGCAGCGTGACAGCGACTCTACGGGCTACGCATGAAGCGCGTCGTACTGGCTATGAACTTGTGTTTATTCACTTAGATGACATGGTTTATATTCCGCAAGCTCGCGACTTGATGGCTCATGCGGTAGATGCCTTCTGTCGTGTTCCCGATTTACAAATGGTACGCCTGACTGGAATCCCGATTTTGTCTCATGCCTGTACACCCGAACTCGGCAATCGTACAGAATTGACTATCGCAGAAAATAGTATCCAATTCGAGAACTTGACATTGCAAGCACAACGCTTTGATGATTACACCTTATGGTGGTCGTCTTTCCATGCTGACCTGATGCAAGGGCGTTATTATGCAATACCGATGTGGTTTACGCTATTTCGGGCATCGTTCCTTGAAAAATTGCTGACATTGAATGACACTGTTGCCAATCTACAGGGATTGGGACAAGTTGAATTGTATTATAAAGATATGGATAATTGGCGCGAGGCATTGCAGCATATTGACGGCAAATTGGGCTATATCAACATGCAATTCGGCGGATTAGAAATGCAGCGTAATGAAAACTGGCAGACGCTCATTCATTTGCCGAATGAAGCAATTCGCTAATAGTTTTGCTGAAATAAAGGACTCATAGACTAGCTATCATGCCATCTACTCATGCTTGGTTAAAAACCATCAAAGATTATATACGCCTTAAGCGGAGGCAATTCCGTTTTAAGTCTCTTGGTATTCGCAAGACGGTTCATTACCTCAAGCAGTATGCGAGTGTCATTGACATAGCGGAAACCGCCTATGATAAGGTCGTGATGCACCCACGATTAAATGAGTCTACGCCCAAAACGCCCTTTGACCCTCATTATTTTTATCAAGATACATGGGCTTTCCGGCGTATTCATGCCCAAAGTCCTGTACAGCATATTGATATTGGCTCACGAATCATCCTCGTTGGCATCTTGAGTTGTGTTGTGCCTGTCGAATTTGTTGATATTCGTCCCTTAACGGCTGACTTGCCCCACTTAAGCAATACGGCTGGTGATGTTCTGAATTTGCCCTATGATGACCAATCTATCGACAGTTTGTCTTGCTTGCATGTCACCGAGCATGTGGGTTTGGGGCGTTATGGCGATGACTTGGATATTTTGGATGGTACACGTCGCGCTTGTAGCGAATTACAACGGGTACTCGCGCCGAATGGCTTGCTCTATTTTGGTCTACCGTGTGGTCAAGAAAATACGATTGAATTTAATGCTCATCGTGTCCATACAGTCGATATGATTCTGTCTTACTTTCCAGAACTTGAACTGGTGGAATTGTCTGGCGTGACAGATGATGCCCAATTTATTGAAAATATACCCCAAGACATCCTTGACCAACAGTATTATGGTTGTGGCTTGTTTATCTTCACGCGAAAAACCCCTGTCGGGGTTTCATCAGCCTCACAAACATGACACAGCGAGATAGAGGCTATAGGTTTATCGGAGATATGTTGTTAAACAAGGATAAAGAGGTGTTCGATGCCGCTATTAGATGATGAAATATTAGCGATTGCTGTGGCGACAGAATGCAATGTTTTTGTTGAATCCGGCACATTCTACGGACAAACTTTCGCACGTATCATCGAGTCGGGCTTATTTGAACGCTGTTATAGTGTGGAAATTCAACAGCATTTATACGAGAATTTGCAGAATCAGTTTCCAACAACACGCCAACAACAAGTATTTTTGGGCACGAGTTATGAACAATTTGTGCAATCCATCTTCCCGTTATGTGATGCTGATGACACACTATTTTTCTGGTTAGATGGTCATTTCAGCGCCGGCGAAACAGGGGGTGCTGAATTTCCGTGTCCGATAATTGACGAATTGCAGAGCATCGCCCAACATTGCCCAACAAGCAAAGTCGTTATTGCAATTGACGATACAGATGATTTAGGACGTAAAGATAGCGGTGTTGCGGGGTACAATTGGGCGAGCCGTGCCGAAATAGAAGCAGCAGCCCAAGCCATTAGCCCCGATTTGCACCTTATCGACTATACAGGAGATAGTGATAGCCTGCCTAAAATCAATCGTGGTGTGCTGATTTTCTCTTATCGACCTGTTGATGCCAAACAGCTTGAGCTAATTCAATTGCCACAGAAGTTATCTCAGAAACAAGGTTCTTTGTGGCAACGGCTACGTCGTTTATTCTCCACTTAACCTACAAATGAATTTTCACCCTCTATTCTAGCACCCGTTCAATGGCGATAGGCGCTATTTCTAATCCTGTGCTATGCTACAGTTGTATCATATTTTGTGTCTTATCATGCTTATTTAACAAACTATCTGTGATAAAGTTCTAATGCGTATCTCACCTTGCAATTTTGTGTGAGACACGATGAAACCCCGAAAGGGGCTTATACAGGATAATAGAAAGTATGCTAAAACGAACTATAATTATCATTGCTGTGCTGGTAATGATGTTGCTTTTAGGAGCAAGCATTATCCACGCACAAGGCAGCGGCGAATGTGCAATTGATAATACAGAAATTCTTCAACAGGTGAGTAATGTTTGTGCTGATGTGAGTACGAACGAAATTTGCTATGGCAATGACCAAGTTACAATTGTCACCAGTAGCGGTGAGACCGATTCAGCTTTTAATACGCCCGGTGCGCGTGCCAGTCTTTTGGATATTCGTTCATTATTCCTCAGCGAAGTGAATCGTACGACGAATACATGGGGAGTTGCACAACTACAATTGCAAGTCAATCAAGGCAATGGCATCCAAGATATCACGATGTTACTCTTTGGCAATGTACAAATCGAAAACCAAATTGAGACTGTAGATGGCATTGTTACATCTGTCATACGCGACAATCTTCAAATGTTTCCGGTTGCCCCCCAGCAAGGATTCGATGCGATGGCATCATTGACACAAGATGCTGCTGTCAAGGCGATTGCACGCCTCGATGATGGCAGCCGCTTTTGGGTACGGGTTGAAGTACCAGAAAGTGGTCTCATCGGTTGGGTATTCCGAAGTGGGCTTGATATAACTGATGAAGATATGGCACTCTTACCGACTGAGGATGGTAATGCCCCGCATTTTGGAATCATGCAGGCTTTTAGTTTTGAAAGTGGTACAAGCCCTGATTGCGGCAGTACGGTGGCAGATGGCTTATTGATTCAAACACCACAGGGAATTGCCCGTGTTTCCTTCTTAATCAACGAAGTCGCTATTGAATTAACCAGTGCATCGGATGGCGCAAGTGCTTTTATCCAAGCCAATCCAGAAAGCGGTGCGATGGAAGTCAGTGTGCTAGATGGTACAGCTTATGTGGGTCAAGACGAAGAGATTCAACGAGTCGATGCGGGTAGCCAAACCTCAATTCCAATCAGTGTCAACCTTCTGCCGACAGGGTCTCCTCGTCCGCCAATTGGCTTCGATTCGACAGAGATTCGTTCGATACCATTTCTCCCTGTTATCAGAAATCCGATACAAGACTTTGTCCCTGAAGACAATCCATCCACATCACGCTCAGTTGCCATCAATACAAACAGTGGGAGTCTCGTTGTTCCACGCACAAGCAGCAGTAACACATCAAATACAGGTGGCGCAAATAGCACGAATAACACATCATCTCAAAATGGTGACGAAACCTCAACAAATGGTGGCGGCACAGGGACTAATGCCAATAATGGTTCAAACTTTACCCCGCCCGATTTAGGCGGTGGGTGGCGACCTAACAACACATCCAATGATAACCCAACAATCATAGACGATAGAGGTATCTTCCTTGTCAATACCATTATTGCGGCTGTATCTATTGTTATTGGCTTTATCATAGTCGCATGGCTGATTTATAAAAATCGTCGTCACCACAAGAAAGAAGATACGCCTTGATAACGGTATAGCGAAAACCGAAAAAAAGCGGTGTATCAACATCATTTCGACTTTTTCTTGCTTGGCTTAGGTTTAAGACTTTGTATGTAGGCGTAACTCATTTCGAGATAAGGTTGCAACTCAGTGGGATTGCTTAACAAGTCATCAGGAATCTATACGTACTCTTTCGTTACTGTGCCATATTAGACACAGAGATTTGTATTGTGCTTTTGGATAAATGCCTCGCGTTGTTCTTTCCCAAGCCGAAGACCGACTGTTCCTTCTTTTGATAGCAAGGTGTACATATGCCCATTGAGAGAGGTATAGCGTATTTTCTTCCCCCCTTTGACCTCGCTAGCAGGGTGGGTGTTGATAAATTTGACGTACAAGTCCAATTTCTCTTGTGGAATTTGTTCGGGTACTTTTGCCATGCCATTAGCCTTTTATATTGTTGCATTGTTGCGATGAATTTATTATACCAGAACGAATGTTTTATTGGCAACCTAAATTATGGATACTTCTTGCTCCAATTCAACCATTGTCCTGATTGAAGTTTAACGTATAATTATTTACTTTTGGAATCTACCCCTTCTGGATGTCGGTTTAAGACGTGGTGTTGGTACGAGTTTGGGATTATCGGTTATGCCTATCACAGTACGGTGGGATAATGAAAAGCAAACAATCATTTATCAACAATATGTCGGGCAATGGACGCTTGATGATTTACGCGCCTCGTTTGATGTGACCTATGATTTAATCAATAGCACCGACCAACTTACAGTCATTCATATCATTGCAGATGTAAGCGAGAGCCAATTCCCCAATCGTGAGATATTTTCCGTAGCTGAATACTACAAAGAAAAAAAACATCCCAAACAAGGTATTTATGTCGTTGTGGGTAGCAATACAATCCTATCGGGAATGCGAATGATAACCCGTGTTGCTCGTGTGCTGATTCCACAAGCGCAGACAGTGCAATTTGCGCCCACGGTTGAAAAAGCTCGAATTTACCTCCAACAAAAAGCAAACAGTGTGTAGACCATCGCAATCCAACAGTGTGTCAGACAGGGTACAATAGAGGCGACTGATTGTTGAAATTTTGGATTTCCTCTTATGACAACCCTTGCTGATTTACAGAGTAGCCGCGCTCAGATGGTGAACTTCAAAGTCGGTGAATCTTTCCCGTCGATTGTATTACCCAATGCCGATAATGGTCGCGCCATGTCATTAGCAGATTTTCATGGACAGAAGGTGTTGCTGCATATTTTCGCCTCATGGTGAGCAGGTTGCCGCAAACACGTACCCGGGTGGTACGCCGCAACCGAACATCTTGTCAAGCAGGGCAAATTACAGCATGTTGGCTTAGTCATTGAGCAACATCCTGAACGGACACGTCTTTTCATGCAATGGAAGCAGATGGACTGGTCTTTCATGATTGACCCCTTCAATTTGCTGAATCTGCGCGTTGTCCCCGTGACATTAGCAATAGACGCACACGGTATTATCCGTGTGGTTCATCCTCTCTTAGACCGTGTTGCTGATTTTGAAGAATTGTTCGTGAATACGACGTTTGACACGCCACAAGAGCAACTCAAATCTGAACTAGAGCCGTTAGTCAATCAGATGCAGTCAGACGAAGCGGTTAAGCTGGCACTTTGGGAAGATGCTTCGCACTTAGATGAGGCGCTTTCTATTGCCGAAAAAGCCCTCTCACAACAAGCAACTGACCGCACACACTTCAATCTCGGTGTGATTTATCGGATGCGCTACGATTCGCTTTATCGTCAAGCAGGGGATTTTGCGAAAGCAGTTAACCATTGGACGGCTGCGCTCAATCTTGACCCCAATAATTACATTTGGCGCAGACGCATACAACAATATGGACCCCGTCTTGATAAACCCTATCCTTTCTATGATTGGATTCCCGAAGCACGCGAGGTCATTCTCCAACGTGGCGAAACACCACTTACATTAACAGTTGAACCTAATGGAGCAGAATTCGCAACGCCGATGAGCGATTTTAGCAGTAACGGGAATAACCAAACTGACCCTGACCCCGAAAAGCGCATTTATCAAGATGATGCTCCTCTGATTGATGTTGAAATGACGATTGTGCCGCCGCATGTCACAGCCGGCGATTCGGTGCGTGTGCATGTGATTCTGCGTCCGCGAGAGGTGGCACATTGGAATAATGAAGTCGATGAGATATTATTATGGGTAAACACGCCTGACGGTTGGATAGTCGGCGAAAATCTTCTGACCGTACCCAATCCACAACAAGCAGAAAGCCAAGAAACACGACACTTTGAATTTGAAGTTCGCACACCCCAAAATGCTAAATCAAGCGAAATGATGCTCTCAACGTATGCGCTCTATTATGTCTGCGAAGACGAGAATGGTGTTTGCTTGTATCGACGGCGCGATATCGAGATACCAATTCGGGTCAATGTGGCAGATAGTCATCGTTTGCGTGATGGCGGCTAGGATTGCATCTAGTACATCACCAAAAAAGTTTTTATGTAGGGGCGCAAGGCATTGCGCCCGAAAAACACAAATCTAATCGTCAAGAATTAAATTGGTCAAGTACTAGTCGCTGTAGACAAAACCAAAATTTGCACAATTCAGAAAGATGTGCTATCGTCAAGGGTAGTTTTGGGGACTGGAATAGAAAAGGGTGCTGAACCAATCAACACCCTTTCCACAACAATATTCCAGTGTTACCTGAAACACAGCAACACAATAGTATATTGAATTTGTGTTCATTGTGCATAGGTTCTTGTGTATTTTTCGACTTTACATTAGACCGAGAAATCACACCTATCCACACAAGACTACGGGTTAAGTATAAATTTGATACGCTGTTCGTGTGTTTCAGGTACGGTATGTTGCGTTCACTGGGGTGCAACGGGACGTATTGCTCTCAAAATCAGCACGTCACCCATCAGAAATTGGTGAATCCGATGGAGGCGTGTTTTTTCTTGCCCCGTCGTCATCAGTTCTTAACATCATCATTGTATGATTAGCATACGATTTTTCTGCGACCTATTGGCATCAAACAGCGTAATATGATATTGTATAGAAAATTAGTAACTGCTCAGGGGTATTGTAACGGAAATTGAGAAAAGATGGTACAATCTGAAACATGAATGAGATACGCGAGCAATAGATC
>JAUZRW010000055.1 GCA_030950085.1 Anaerolineae bacterium | reverse complement strand
CACCAATATCTTGCTGATCGTATTTCGGGCTTCAAGAAGATTCTGCCGCTTCCTGACTTGATACATGCTCAGGCTCAACTACTTGATCTTGATTCTTCATGGCAGATGGCTTAACTTTCCCCTATTTATTGAGATGATACATAAATTGTTCCACAAAATCGTCAACGAACAGCGCGGTGGCTTCTGCTTTGAGCAAAATGGCTTGTTCTATGCTATGCTGCGCGAGATAGGTTATGATGTAATCCGAGTTGAGGCTAATGTACGGACAGGCGATGGCAGTTATGGCATACCGATGGATCATATGGCTTTAATCGTGACTATAGATGATAAACGCTGGCTTGCTGATGTTGGCTTTGGCGATTCTTATCTTGAGCCACTTGAAGTCGATAATCTTCAAGCGCAGAGTCTTGATAATCGGCATTTTAAGGTGTTGCATGATGGCACAACTGGCACTTATCAATACCTTGATGATAACGGCAATTGGCAGATTCAGTATCGCTTTTTCTTTGTGCCACATGACTTAGCGGATTATGCAGAGGCTTGTCATTATATGCAGACATCCCCCAAAACACACTTCACACAAAAACGAATTTGCTCTAAGGCAACAGCAGATGGTCGCATCAGCTTAAGTGATTTACGCTTCATTGAACGCAAGGGCAAAACACGTACTGAGTCACTGCTTGAAGATGAATCCGCATTTGACACCGCTTTATTAGCGCATTTCGGGATTGATTTAACAGCAGCGCGGATGAGCGTCAATCGTATATAAAATTTGTAACATACGTTCTGTGTGAAATGTGTGTAATTGTTCACCTATCCATCACATTGTTCCCTCGCCAAAGTGTTCGGGAGGGGATTTGTGAGAAATTTTAGGCTAATGTGATGATGTCACCGTCCATAGATGCAATCGTTGCTAAGGCATGAATCGGCACATCAAAACCGGCTGCAATGATGGCTTCGCGTCCTCCCTCAAAAGATTTTTCAACCACGATACCAACACCGACTAAATTCGCATTGGCAGCTTGTAAGAGACGGCATAATGCTTGGAGCGTTTCGCCACTAGCGAGAAAATCGTCCACAATCAGCACATTTTCACCTGCTTTTAGAAACTCCCCACTGACGAGCAACTCAACCATGCCGCCTTTGGTATGGCTAGGAGCAGCTTCCATATAAATTGTCCCACGCATCGTAATCGGTTGTTTTTTGCGTGCATAGACAATCGGTACATTTAGTTCAATGGCGGTCATCAAAGCAGGTGCGATGCCGCTAATCTCTGCCGTGAGGATACGGTCAACCTGAATATCGGCAAAATGCTGAGCCATTTCTTTGCCCATACCCACCATCAATTGTGGGTCGAGCTGATGATTGAGAATACTATCAATTTTGAGGATGCCATTGCCGAGATTGCGCCCTTCTTTGAGGATGCGGTCTTTGAGTGCTTGCATGTTGTGTCCCATAGTTTGATTGAATCTTGGGCGCTATTGTACAAGCAAATTTTGTACAAGCAATTCGTTTTTGCACATCTGCGAAACCCTTAATGATGAAAATGAAAAGGACACAACAATCATGCTCTGTGTCCTTAAAAATGATAGTGCTTTGCTTGATAATAATTAGCTGGGAAATGAGGCTTTGAGAATCTTATATTCAGCCCGTAATTCTTTATAGAGCTTATCGGTTGGATAGTAATCTATACGAGCTTGTTTATAAGCACCTTTTAAGTCCTGCAAGAAGTGTTTGCCCTGCGTGATATTTTCTTTTAGCTCCTTTAGATGACGTGTGCGCCGTCGTACTAAGACAATCATCAAGATAGCAGCCACTGTCGCCACAAGTAATAAGATGCTACCAATCGCTTGATTCGACAGCGCCTCAGCGAGTGCTTCGTCACTACCAAGAGTGTACAAAGCCATCGTCAATGTAAAGATGACCACCAAAAGCACAGGTAACAAGCGAATGATGATATTTAAGGGACTTTTACGCCGCTTATAACTTGCCATCATCGCTTTGATATCATTTTGCTGTTGCTTCACTCTTGCCTTGGAGACTTTAACATTTTCTAGCAACGGCTTGTATTCGCTACCGACGGCTTCCATGCGACGGCGTAGGGTCGTATAATCTTCCCAAAGATAGACATCATCACTATCGCCAAGATGCCACTCGCCGCGCTGAAGCTCACCAAAAATGTGTGTGCCAAACGAAAAACCTTGTGGCACAACCCGCCCAGCACGCATTGACCGTTCGAGTTCTATAACTGCGGTACTTAGGTCATTGCCCAAATCTTCTAATGTTTTATACGGTGCCGCTATCAATCTTGCCTTATCTCGATTGCTCGAATCGTAGCGACCTTCTATTGCTTTGAGTTGCGTCCGAATTTTTTTGTGCCAATCATTCAAACGCTTTTTGATGAGAACCATCAAATTGCCACGTTGCTGCTTACTCAGCAGAGGGTCATATAACTTTGGCACATCAAGGCTGTGCAACTCGTCCAAATAACCCTGTGGCGGGGTATCGGTAAAATGAAATTCTAATGCCATATAATGCCTCCCCGATATAAAGTTGCCACGATTGTAACGCAAAATGTCGAGATTTGAGGGGAAAATTCAATTTATTTGTGGAAGCGATAGGCGATTTCTTTCGGATTGCAAGAATGCTATACCTACAAACCATTATGAGAACTCTCGGAACTTGAGTTTTTATGCCCGTGATACAACTGTAATTTACTGAAACTATCCTACTTTCAACTGTGAACTGTCAACTAAAAACTCGATATCGTGTTAGATTCGTGATAATTGTGCTATTTTTGGCAATGATTACTGTGAACTGTGATACTCTAATGATATATAGCGATGGTCTAAAGTAGAAGCGACACCTATGCAACCCAAACATATTTATCCCGAATATGCGCTCATCTTGACATACAATGTTCGTCTGGGAACACAGGAAAGATACTTCCGTTATATCACGGGCGAATTGTATCCGGCATTAGAGCGCCGTGAGTTATATATGCAGAATGCGTGGCTCATTGTGTATGGTCAACAGCCGCAACGCCAAATCGAATTTATCGCCGAACGCTTAGACCCGATTCGGGATTTGTTGGATGACCCAGAATGGGAACGGCTAGAAAATCGCCTTAAAGAATATACCGAAGACTATGAACGTCATGTGATACGCTATCGCCATCATGTGAAGATTTTGCGACTTAACTATAGTAGCAATTGATTTGATACCGGCTGTTGTCTAGCAAGTTTTTATGCTTAGGGTTTACGCCGTTGATTGTTATTTTCAGGCGCACACGTGGGTACGCCCCTACAATTTTTGTATGCAATCGCGTAACTTCTAATGCTAATGAAGAGGGGTAACTCTGATGAATCACCCCTGATACTTACTTTAGAAGAAACTGCTAATCAGTTCCAACAATTCGTTAATCGTGTTGGGGTTGCCAGCTATCCATTGGGTATTCGACGCATCGCCCAAACTATCCAGCACACGCTGCAAATCTGACGAGAGATTGCCATAGCCAACGGGTATAAAAATGACTGGATTGCGCGTACTATAACTTTGCTCAATCGCATCTGTCGCAGCGTTTAGATTTATGTCATTGGGAGAGGCGGTATCTTCGCCATCACTCAGGAATACCACTGCCCGAATACGGTCACTATCGCCCAAGCCCTCCATCAATTTGGTTGATTCAACCACTGCGGAGAAGAGAGCAGTACCACCATCGGCTTGCAAGTCATTGATGGCATTTTGCAATGCGACAATGTTGTTTTCCAGCACATCAATTGGTACAACAACACGATAATTGGTACTAAATACGGCTAATCCAACGCGATTGGTCGCTTCTGTATTATCCAGAAAAGCGAGTGCGGCTTGCCTTGCTTGTGTAATCTTATTGTCCTGCTGCATACTGCCAGAGACATCAATCACAATCAGAATATCGGCTTGTTTCTTAACGAATGACCAGCTTTCCTGAATTTCGCCAATGACCTCTGCGTCAGGGACATCAAGGACAGTTGTGGGTCCTTCGACAGTCACACCAAATTGTGGTTCAATCGGGAAACCGAGTGCTACAGACGGATTTGCTGGGCGGAAACCGAACGTCATAATGAATTCTTGTTGTTCCGCTAGTAAGACAAAATCGGCAAAATTTCGTGCGGCTTGACGCTGTTCTTCACTAACCCACGAGGCATTAGGAATACCAAAGGGATGTTCGTGCCAGAATGTGCCTTCCTTCGGATAGAGCGCCACTAATTGTTCCGGTGGTTGGAAATCAGTCTGTCCGCGATTAATGGCAATCAAATCATTTTCTTCGAGTGCCACAAAATCGAGATAATCGGGGCCCTGTGCAATGTAGTTTTTGAATTCTGTTGTACGCCGCGAATAATGACGAATCAATTGTTCGATATCACGGACACCTTCTTGGATAGTCTCATCTTGAACGACATCCATTGTCAAACGACGACCTGTGAAACCATTGGCATTTGCTGAGGCATAATATTCAGCAATCAATGTTGAGAGGGCGGTTGAACTGACGTAAGGGTCAGTATGTCCATAATAAACTGTGCGCCGCCCATCTGCGATGCCGTAATCTTGCCACCCATTGGGGCTATTGAGGACATCCAGCAATTCTTCCCAGCCAATGTCATCATAACCCACTGTGTCTCGAATCGCTTGTAAACGACTCTCCCAAATTGCCATCACGACGGGAGCGAGGGCGGTGCCGGGTGAATCGGCTAAATCAAACAAATCACGATTCGCTTCATGATTAGCTAAAGCTAACCAATGACTGACACTCGGTTGGAAAATCGTGGGACGGGCAATATCGCCACTCGCAGGATTGGTGACAGCGTTGACGATTTGGAGTGTCACAACCCCTGATGAACCGGGTTGACCGGAAATATATATCGGGCGTTCGCCGGATTGTAATTCTTGACCTGTGACTGGATTCCTACCATTGCGATACGATTCATTAAAGCGACTCATGATTTCTGGCATATACGCATCGGATTCTGGCGCGTAGATGATGGTGATTTCAATCGCATTTTCAGGGATTGCCCCCAGACTGCTGCCATCGCTGCCATCAACACTATTGCAGGCTGTGAGTGCGAACATCAGCAGAATAATAAGGCTTAACAATTTACGCATGGTGTTACTCCTTGTGAAATGATTCAACAATTCGGGTATTTATGTTAAAATCAGTGTCTCATTCTAATATACGAATAATCGCCTCGCTTGTGTTGCGATTATCAGGCTGTACAATTTGTGTTAAATCGGGCGTGAGTTGGATACCGTAGGCTTGGGCATTGGCAAACAGAGTTGCCGTGCTATCAGGGTCACTATTTGCAGGACGCAGACCATTTTCGATAGCGAGTGTTTGCCCACGATTGCTTATCAAGAAATTGGCAAAAGATTGAACTGCCTCACGTTGTTTATCTGTTGTTTGGGCATCATCCCAACTTAAAATCGGGAAATCCAAGATAAATTGATACGTCGGATAGCTGAAGGTGAAACCATCCGCGACTAGACTGTCTATACTTTGTAGCCATTGAACCTCTGGTAGCAGGGCAAAGTCCGCAACAGTTGTCCCCCGTGAAGCCATTGCCTCCGCCGGTGAACCGCCGATGCGCTCTGCATTACGAACACTATCATGAATGGGAGTAAACCACGTCTCAAATGCGGCATCGTTGATAAGGTCACGGGTTATTGTTGTGCTATTACTCTGATGTGCAATAGCCGTCATCAATGCACCAACACCACTCATAGAACTCGTTGTCCAATTGATTGCCATATTGACATTGCCACCTGATTCCCAGCGTTGGTTGGTCGCCACTGTTTGAACAGCTGTCCAATCAAAGGCTTGCAAATCATTGTTTGTAAGCACAGCCACACGGTTACCGAATCCGCCCCAGACAAGCGGAGTCCGTGCTAATGAAGTGACAACAGGCGTAAAGGGTAGGCTAGTGGGTATATACGTAGCCGATAGTGACGATGATGCAATCCAAGCGTCAGGATGATTGCTACTATTCCAATTCGGATTACCACGCCAAACATCCAAATCATCGGTGACAGTAATCGCCACTTGGATACGGGTTGTGCCATTGACCAGTTGTGTGCTGTCGTTGTATTCGGCAGCAGCGGCACGCGCCCATGCTTCGGCAAGTGGGTCAACAGTAATCGTAATTTCAAGTGGGGGTTGGCGCTGTACCACTTCCTGAATACCGAAAATGGCGGCGATGATAATCACAAATAGGAAGAAAATAAACGTTGTTCGGTTAAATTGTAATCGCATCAGTGCTGCAATCCTTACTTATTGGCTCAAATATAGCCTCTATCTTACCACCTTAAGTAGTCGGACGTATGTTTTTACAAATCGTTCGGGAGTGCCTATGTGCGCTCCCGAACGGGCGACCACACAGGGTTCGCCCCTACACATTTCATTTTCTTTCGACCACCTACTTAATTGTACTAGCAGGTGAAAAAATAAAACCCCGAATTATTGGGGGATTTTTAGGATTGCGAGAAGTTGCAAGAGCGAAGGGTTGGTTGTCAGTGATTTTTCTAGGTTTTTGGGCAAATGCGGATGAATAATCCGGCGCTCCATTTGTATTTGGCATCAAAAAGCATTGTCAGCGCCTGAATGTGGCTTTCATCGCTAATGATGTCAGCGATTCCATGCTGAGGCTGCACAGTAGAATCACGTTCTGCAACAGAGAACGTGATGTTGGCATCTTTTTGAATATTTTTTACCCAATCAGATTTTTCTCGATGTTCGGCACACAAAACATAACAATCTTCATAATCCACATACCAGATTTCAATCGTATGTGGATGACCTGTTTTGTGTCCTATCGTCGTGAGGTAGAGAAATTTTTCAGCCATCGGTTTATGACTATCCACTCGCGTATATGCCCGAAAATTACTCGCTGACCTCGACCTTGCCGTTACGATGCTCGATGAATTCACCGATGAAGCCGCCATTATCGCTGGCAATTAAGACACCGGATGATTTGTTGATGACGAGTTCGCCCAGATGCTTGACCAACTGATTGATTTGTTGGCGCATAATCATCATGACATCATCCCAAACCACATCGCTTGGCAAAGATTTTTCACGTAAATCACGGGTACTTTCCAGATAAGTCATGGCAGGCTCAACTTCGGGGAAGACCAGCGCACTCGGCAAATCATGGCGCACAACGGCATAAAAATAGTGTGCCAGTATACGTGTCCCATTTTCTAGGGCATAACGGTCACTCGGCATTTCTGGCGCACGGACTTGAGCCGCACCGCCGCGAGTCAGTAATACAATTGCTCGCCGCATCAAAACTTGTAATTCAGGCATCGTATTGACACTGTTAGTCGCCGTCACCAACACCCCTGTTGGTTTGAGGACACGCTGCATTTCTTTGACAGCTTTATGAATATCATTGACATGATAGAGCATATGATTCGCCATCACCACATCAAAAGAATCTGTAGCAAAAGGTAATCGCTCAATATTGCCAACGCCAAGTTCGCCTTTTCCGTCTTTTGCGGGATGATTCGCCAGCATGGAGTCCACTAAATCCATACCAATATAAGTAATATCCGGTATGGTGGTGTCCCATCGGGGTTGCAATTTGCGGTGATACAAACCCGTCCCACAGCCAATATCAAGGATGCGTTCATGACCGATTAAATTCGCTCTATCCAGCACCCAATCCGCAAAACTACGGTCAGGTACTGTATATTTATCATGTGTATCAATGCGGATACGCAGATTTTCATCTGTTGCATAATGCCGCCGAGTAATATCTTCTTGATTTTCAAGATTCATATATTAATCCAGTGATGGAGTCGGTCTTTTGCTAGAATACCCCCTATGATACTCTTAGTGGCTAAATATGCAACAAAAGATTAGGCTCATATCAATATTCAAATGATTTTGCATGATCCAACCTTGCCAACATGCCATGTTCCAGCAAAGTGACCATTATCTTGTTTAACTAACTATATTCGACAATACCCTAAAACATGTCTCATTTTGCAATTTCATGTGAAGCACATTGAAATTCCGAAAGGGGCTTTTCTTGGCGACTCCTAATCAAATTAAGAGGGGATGAAACCCCGATAGTAACTAATAGGGAGTGATTTGATGTTCCTGAATGAGTTTGTAGGCTTCTGGCAGGGTTTCTACCATGTGGATTCGGCGATTATGACGACGACGCAGCGTCTTGTAAAATGATATTTGTGTATTAAACATATGCTCTTGAACATAATTATCATTCACATAGACAATGAGACCGACATTTTCTGGTAATTTGTCCATAATATAGCGAAAAACACGAAGCGTATTGCCTTTAGGGACAAATGAATCAGCGCGTAAGTCAACTAGGATAGCCACTGTATAGGCGACAGTTTTGATGGTGCTGATGACTGATTCAAATTGCTCGAGATACTCATCTAAATCCCACTCGTTCCAAAAAATTAAGCGTAGAATCGTTCTGTCATCGTCATCCCACTTCGCTGAAATTGGCATGAATTTATTTCCTAATCTTATTGACTATCCACGTTGATTATAAAGAAAAATAAGCAACTCATTGTTATGGAATACTTACATTATTGTGCTTTATAACAAACTGACCTAGAGACGATAAAATACGGTACAATCGTACTATGAAAAATTAATGATACCTCTATTAAAAAATAACCTTTTCTATGTTTTTAGAAAATGCTTAACACAATACATAATAGTACACGACCAAAAAAGTTTTTATGTAGGGGCGCAAGGCATTGCGCCCGAAAAATACAAATCTAATCATCAAGAATTAAATTGGTCAAGTAATAGTGCAAAGGATGAAAGGCGCAAAGAAAAATTTTGAATAGGATTCTTTGTGGTTCATCTTTTTACATTTCTTTACTTGCTCTTACTTTAACAACTGCCCCAATGCTCGCAAAATGATAAAAATCTTTAATATCGGTCAAGACAATCCTACCTCATTTTATCTATGGTGTCATATCCTATATGGCAGATAAGGGGGATTGCTTTGCACTGGTTTTGATATGCCTTCAGTTATAGTTCCAATTCATAGCGACTTTTTTCTGCCAAGAGTATAATTCTCCCATTCAAAAAAATTTAATAGGAGTCTTCCCTTATGGTTGATGTGAAGTTTGACCGTTATTATCGTTATGCTGATTTGACACGCATTATGCAAGAATTTGCTGCCGAATATCCAAATCTGGTGACAGTAGAAAGTATCGGCAAGAGTTACGAGGGGCGTGATATCTGGCTGGCGACTGTCACCAACAAGGAAACAGGAGTCGATACCGATAAGCCAGCTATTTGGGTTCATGGCAATATTCATGCAAGCGAAGTATCGACATCCAGTGCGTGTCTGCATTTACTCTATACTCTGACGCAAGGTTATGGCAATGATGACCGTGTGACACAAGTTCTGGATACTCGTGTCTATTATATTTGTCCGCGCTTGGGACCGGATGGGGCAGAATGGGCGCTGGCAGATAAACCGATAATCCGCCGTTCGAGTACACGTCCCTATCCTTATAATGAAGACCCGATAGAGGGTCTCGTGATGCAAGATATGGATGATGATGGACGTATTTTACAGATGCGAATTGAAGACGCGAACGGTCATTGGAAAGCACATTCTGATGAACCACGTTTGATGATTCGGCGTGACCCTGATGAATATGGAGGGACTTATTATCGGATATTGACAGAAGGTCATATCGAAAATTACGACGGCATCAATATTTATCCGCAAAAGCCAAAAGAAGGCTTGGATATTAACCGCAATTATCCTGCGAATTGGCGACAAGATAATGAACAACCCGGTGCTGGACCCTTCCCGACATCTGAGCCAGAAGTACGCGCCATCACATTGTTTGTGAGTAGCCACAGCAACATCTGCATCGCAACCGATTTACATACCATGAGTGGGGTTTTGTTGCGCCCATTTGCGAATCGTCCTGATACTGACATGATTGGCGAAGACCTCTGGATTTATCAGAAACAGGGGGCAAAGGGCAAGGATATTATCGGCTATCCTGATATGTCGATTTATCACGGCTTCAAGTATCACCCTGACACAGTTATTTCTGGTGGCGGTGATTGGATGTATGAACATCTGGGCATATTTTATTGGGCGATTGAAATTTGGAATCCGCGCCAACATGCCGGAATCAAAGTTGAGAAATTTATTGATTGGTGGCGCGAACATCCAATAGAAGATGACTTGAAATTACTCAAGTGGAGCGATGACGAACTGGACGGCAAGGGTTATATCGACTGGTACCAATATGACCATCCGCAATTAGGCAAGGTTGAACTCGGCGGCTGGGATTTATTGTATGCGTGGCGCAACCCTGTACCGCATATGCTGGAAAAAGAGATTGAACCCTTCGCACAGTGGTTCATTTGGCAAGGTTTGACAACCCCCAAACTTGAACTATATGATTTGACTGTGACGGCACTAGATGGCGCTAATTATCATATTCGCATGACGGTTCATAATACGGGTTGGTTGCCATCGTACTGTACAAAAAATGCCTTGAAAAAAGAGCGTGTCCGTCCTGTGATTGCAGAAATTGAATTGCCAGATGGAGCTGAGTTAAAAACCGGAAAACAACGTATGACTTTGCAGCAACTCGAAGGTCGTTCTCATACGCCCGTATCGAATGTCCGCAGCTTCGGCACTGCGAATACCGCAGACCGCACGATGGTTGAATGGGTTGTGAAAGCACTTAAAGGCAGTGAAATACAACTCATCGCACGCCATGACCGCGCTGGAACAGTTCGTGAGACAGTGATATTAGAATAATTTCTGATTTATGATTCACAGTGCAAATGCACAAATTGAACCACCAAAACGCAGAGACGCTATAAAATCGTATCTATTCACCTATTTGTTAGGGAAAACTGAACTTGTCTTGTCGCACGGCTATCTTGTAGAATCAGCCCATGAAATCTTTACTCACAGCACTCTGGCTTATTGCCACGATAATCGTCGGGTGTACAAATAATTCATCCCAACTTACACTAGAAGCTAATTATGCACAGGTTGGCACTCAGGTTGATGCGTTACGGGTGAGTGCAACTGTGCAATCTGCTCGCGCCCGAACGACTATTGATTTTATTACCACACGGTCTGCGGCAGCAGCAACACAGAGCCAATTTTTAGAAGCAACACTTGTCACAACTGGATTTGCACCTGAATTATTGGCAAATTTTCGTGAACAACAACTAGAAGCCACACCGACAGCCGCTCTCACACCGACATTAGCAGCCTCTACATCCCCACAAGACGAATCACTAACGAGTCTGTCAACAGCAACACCGCTACTGGAAACAGCGACAGCGACGCTTCCTGCCGTGTCCCCGTTTGCACCTGTCGTCATCACAGCATCACCAATCGCCACACAAGCGCCCTTCATCGTTGATATCAATGTGCCGTATCTGGAAAATGCAGTACTGGCAACGGGGGTAGGGGCCGATGATTGCGCGCTAGGTGTCACATCACAATTTAGCACGAGCAGTCTCGAAATTTATATTGTTGCAGAAGCCGTGAATGTTCCTGCCGGCAGTGTGATTGAATCACGCTGGTTTAGTGGTAGTAACCCTGTGGGACCCATTTATAACTTCACAACAGATTTCGATATTGACCGTGCCTGTATCTGGTTTTTTGTTGACCCGACAGACTTTGAATTTACGGCGGGGCAATACAGTGTCGATTTACTGCTTAATGGTCAAGCAGCAACACCGCGCTTGTCATTTTCAATTGTGCAATAACTTGCTGATGTTACGCGCTTGTCAATTTATCAGGCTTTCGCATTGCAACGCTGTTTAGCACAGTTAAGAGTCGTCAGTTATCAGTTCACAAATGCACTAATTCCTTGTATCTGTTCAGCTATCCGTGAGATTCCTTCGGACAGGCAGAAGCAGTCCCTACAATTTGCCTTTTTTGACCCTATCTTCGTGTCTCGTGGTGAATTTTTAGGCATATTCTCATAGATAGGTGAACTGTTACAATTCCTTAGACTATCGTATTGAAAACTAAAAACTAAAAACTGAAAACTATGAACTATGAACTATGAACTTGACTGCATAACGCGAGTAACTTAGTTTTTCTGCGCCACACGCTGGGCTTTTTCCCACAAGACACCTTGCTCATCACGGAGATAACGCATCAAACCGCGTATAGAGGCTATATTACTGTTCACCACATAATAAGCTGCCGCCGGAATTTTCATCTTGCGCCCACTTCTTTCTAGGAAGTAACCCAATAAGGCGATATCATAGGCGACCAATTGTAAAACGAGTGTCACAATCAGGGACATCGGGCGTGGAGGAAATGCCACGACTAGGATATTGAAAACCAAAGCACCTAACATAAAGAATGGAAGTAACAATCGGAAAAATTTATGGGACACGACGCGAAAGATATTGGCAAGCCCGATACTGCGCCATAAACTGAACATGAACATCTGTTGATACCGTCCAGCAGTCATACGGCGGCGACGTTTATTGTCATCTTGCACTGATAATGAGGGCAATTCCCATGAAACAGCTTCGGGTTCATAGAGGACACGATAGCCCTTACCCATAACGACAAGGGCTAAATAAAAATCGTCATTGATGATATCTTCGGGGATGTCGTCGTAGAGTTCTTTACAAATCGCATTCATTTCACCCACAACGCCAGCCGTCGAACCGCTTTTCGACTCAGATTTTTTGATGAAGGATTCATATTTCCAATACATGCCTTCGGTTTCTGTTGCACTACCTTCACTCGCGCGTACAGTCTTTTTGCCACTGACTCCACCTACTGTTGGGTCAGTGAAATTTCGCACCACTTTTTGGATAGCATCTTCATAATAATAAGCATTGGCATCTGAAAATATCAGGATGTCACCGCTTGCCAGTTTCACACCACGATTGAGAGCCGCACTTTTGCCCCGTCTTTCAGGAGAAAAAAGAGTAACAACACCCTTATCAGCATAGTCTTGGGCAATTGTCGCCGTATCATCATCCGAACCATCCGCAACCACCATTATTTGCAACTGTTCTGAAGGATAGTCAAGCTGTAAGCTATTTTCAATTTTTTCGGCAATGACTACTTCTTCATTATAAGCGGCGATAATCAAAGTTACTTTGGGTACGATATCAGCACGCTCTATAGATTGCCCCCACAGACGCGCCCAAAGCCCAACAATGACCGGATAGCCAACATATACATAAAGTGTTAGACCAAGCATAAGCCATGTTAAAAAAACAAGAATTTCCATATGTACCCCATTATATTGTGATAATCTACTGTGCTAATGATAGCCGAAGACAGACAAGAAGCCTCTCATAGACTTGCCGCAATCTTGTTTCGCACAAAATAACATTACCCTCCTAAGATAAGCCGCTTTCGCGGTTTCATCGCGCCTCACGCAAAATTGCAATCTGTGATAGAGGCTATAGGTTCGACAAGGATAGTTTGTTAAACAAGACAATTCATGATTTTATCTCGTTGTTAGCAAATCATAACACATCAGAATAATTCGTAATTCAGTTTGAAATATTTCGTATGAGATAAGAAAAAAGCATTGAAACAGCAGCACGATAGCGAAGCTGATGTTATAAAAAATTCACACATACTTTGATTTTTACCTTTTATATCCAGCAGATTCTATAATAGAGTGTAAAATAGTTATAAAAATTTGATGAAGTTAGATTGCATATTCCTTAACAATCGGTCATCATAACGAATAATTAAGAGGCGGTAATCGACTTCAAGGATTAAAATAGCCCTCATTCCAATCATATTTTTAGACTCACCCAAACATAGCAGTAGTTTTTTATCACTGTGATGGACTTGCAACTATCTGAATTTATCGTAGACTAATAAGATAGGACAAAATACGTGGGTGGGAACACAAGGCAAGTAATCTAAAAGTCTATCCACCTCAGCTATTATCTATATAAATCATAAAAATAATTTGGGATTAACCCTATGGAACTGCGCGAATATATTCAAATCATATTCCGGCATCTTCGAGTCATTCTTATTTTCACGATGGCTGCCTTTGCTATAACGATGGCTGTCAGTTATCGTCAAACGCCTGTTTACGAAGCACAATCGAGCTTTTATACGGGGATTGATTGTACGGGCACTGCACGGGAAGACTGTGTTTATGCGATTGATGCGCTAGCCAGTCGCCAGCGTATCTTCGTGACGAATTGCGACATTATTGAGAGTGCCAATATACGGGGATTAGCGTTTGCACAACTCGGCATCAATGTGAATGACCCTGTAACATATGATAATCTCAATCTGGGCGACTATACAGTGGATTGTACAGTCTTACCAGAAAGCCAAGTGCAATTGTTGGTAACACAGGGAACAGAACCCAATTTGGTGACGGAATTAAACCGAGCTGTGATGCAAGTTGGGATGACAGAAATTAACGAGCGTTTCCAAATATTTCCGGTTGCCCCCCTTGATGAGGTTAAGTTCAATGATACCCCTGTTTCACCGAACCATGTCTTTAACGGTGTGCTTGGAGTGGCATTGGGTGTGATTATCAGTATTACGATGGTTCTACTACTGGATTACCTGCGAACGCCACAAGAGAAACTAGAAAATATCTCAATTTATGACCCGCGTATCAATGTCTATAACAGTCGCTATCTCCAACGCCGGTTGAACGAAGAGATTCAGCGGTCACGGATGCAGCATCGTTTGTTGGTAGTGGCACTTGTCCACCTGACACCGGATGAAAATTTCCTTTTGCTGGCAGAAGATGACCAAGAGTTGCTGCTTCGTAAGGCGGCAGAGCGCATCAAAGATGTTCTGCGCGAAACAGATATTCTTGCCTATCGGGGCAACAGCACCTTCGGCGTGATGATGCCCGAAACATCAGAGCAAGATGCGCTATTGCTCTTCAAGAAACTGCATGAAGTCATTCGTGAGAAACCGGTTGAAACAGAACATTACGGATATATCATCAACTTTACAGCTACGACGGGTATGGTTGAGAATAATGGTGGCACACTCGAACAATATGAGATGATGGAAGTTGTCTTGGATGCGCTACAAAAAGCCATGGGTTCTGGCGTGAATAGTATTGAATTTGTGCGTACAAAGCCCAGCCCGTTCATTGTTGATGAAACTGAGCTTGAGTATGTCAGCTACGATTTAACCAACGCGGCAAATGTGCCGGCACAAAGTGACCCCAACGACCCCCATAAAACGCAACCGCTACCACCCTTATCTTCGATTACAGGAAATCCTGAAGATAATGCATTTGACTATAATTATAATGGCGAAGATGAAGATGTGTCGTTTGATACGCCTGTCCCCGCAACTCCTCCCGAATCCGCAGAGCGTATCGAAACGTATGTCCACACCACTCATGATGATGATGATGATACAGAGGTTGCACCTGCTGAGGTAGATGGTGAATTGGATGATGATTCAATCGCCACCCGTGAAGAACGCCTGCTTAAAGAGCGCTTGGTCAAGCGTATCCGTGAACGGCAGGCAAAAAAGAGACGGCAAACGAAGACAAATTAACTTAGAGACAAATAGACACATCAATTAAATGATGTGTCTTATCAACTTGTTTAACAAACTATTTGCGGTAATGCTCTAACACCTGTCTCACAATGTTATTTCGTGTGAGACGCGGTAAAACCCCGAAAGGGGCTTTTTGACACGTCCATGAATATTTTGTACGAGGATGTCACATGGCGACTCTTCAACTGAATACTATCCAAAGAATACTCAAAAATCGCTTTGCAATAGATGTTTCCCCTTCCCAGATGATTGTTTATGTCCTCAGCATAATGCTCTTGCTAGGCGGGAGTTATGTCATCGGTGGGACGGATATGGGCATATTGGTTGTGATTGGCGTTTTAGGTATCGCTTTTGTCGGTGTCATCATGGCTCGCCCACAAATAGGGATGTTTGTTCTGGTTATTTTTATATATACCAATATGTCAACGGTGCTATCAGATAAGTTCGGTATACCAAGCCTCAACAAAGTTCTAGTGATACTGATATTTGTCAGTGTCATTGGCACCCAAGTGATGATGCGACGCAAGCCCTTACTATTTCGCATTACCGAAGCCGCGATTTTGCTTTTTCTTTTTGTGGTAACAGTTTCAACCTTTATCGGGGTGGGTGTCAATGCTGAGAGTTTTGGCGAGATTGTTGATTCGCTCAAAGATTTCTTGCTCATATTTATCATTGTTCAACTCGCTGCGGAAGAAAAGGCTTGGAAG
>JAUZRW010000054.1 GCA_030950085.1 Anaerolineae bacterium | reverse complement strand
GCTAATACGGTTTTGTTTGATAGTTGGTATGGCTCGTGGCAGAATCTCAAACTGGTGCATCGCTTGGGGATGGTATTTTTCACAAGCCTCAAGTCAAACCGCTTAGTCAGTCTGTCAAAAGAAACAGGATATATCCATCTTGATGAAATTGACTGGACAGATGACCGCTTAAAACAAGGTGTGATGGTCAAACTGCAAAAAGTACCCTTCCGCGTGCGACTTTTCAAGTTAGTTACCCCAAACGGTGACATTGACTGGGTCATTACCAACTCAGAGGCTTCACTTACATCTGATGATGTCCAAGATGAGGATGCCAAACGATGGCAAGTGGAGCAGTTGCATCGTGAACTGAAGCAGTTGACAGGCATTGAAAAGTGCCAATGTCGCAAACAACGCGCACAACGCAACCATATTGCTTGTTGCTATCAGGCATGGCTTGCCATCAAAACCAAAGCGGATGCTGTCGGCAAAACCTTGTACGCGCTTGTTCATGATTTGTTATATGAATTTCTCAAGGCGGAGTTGCGTGACCCACGCATTCCTGCTCTTGATACCGCTTAGAAGCGAAAGTCCTATCTACATTAGTTTTCGGATTCTTCTGTTGCATCAGCATCCGGCGTTGAGACTAAGAGTGGCTGGTCAATAATGTGAATGACACCATTGCTGGCAATAATATCGCCTTCAATGATGGTCGCTGTGCCGTTGAGTAAAATACCGCTATCAGTCACAGTAACGCTGATATCCGCTCCGAGTTGCGTCGGCAAGGTATCGAAGCCCTGCAAATCATCTTGCAACAGTCGGGTTTCGACAGCATGGTAAGCAATTTCCGCAATGCCCAAATCATCCACTGATAAGTTCGCCGCTTCAAGTGCTGCATTGGTCGGCAAGAAGAGTGTCATAATCTGGTCATCTTGTGCTAGTGCATTGGTGAATCCGGCAGCTTCTAGGGCTGTCCATATTGTCGATAAGTCCTCACGGTTGCTGACAATATCGGCTAAAGTTGTGCTATCTGAATCAGATGTTGTTGTCTCTTCTGGCGGAATCAAGACCCTATCAATGACATGAATGATGCCATTTTCAGCTTCGATATCGGTTTCAATGAGTGTTGCCTGTTCATTCAAGAGAATACTGTCATCAGACGTTGTAATACTCAAAGTGGTATCGCTATACAAGGTATTTAAGGTGTCTTGCACGACAATATCCTCTGCCAATAAGCGCCCATCCACTACATGATAGGTGAGCAAGGCAATCAAGCGATTTGTATCGGCGGTCAAGTCACTATAAGAGATGCCCTGTTCTGCTAATGCTGCGAAGAAGGCTTCATCAGTGGGCGCGAACACCGTAATCGTTGCGTCGCTATCATCCAAAATAGTCAGCAAACCCGATTCGAGTGCTGCCGCCAATAAAACCCGAAATTGTGGCTCATCGGTATCGGTTGCGGAATCAAGCAAAATTTGGGCAATTGTCGGTTGTTGTGCCAATAGTGGTATCGACATGATAGCAATAATCATGATTAACAATAGGTAGCGTCGCATGAAATATAGTCTCCTGATGATTCAATAATTTTCATACGCTAATTATGTCACAAGATGGGCAAATCGTAAAAAACCCAATTGTTAGAGAAATCGCATCAACCTGAAAATGCCGTTATTCGTTGCCGCCGAAAGCTAGAAGGCATTCGGCAAATTATAATTTTTCTCACTCGTATTTATAGCGAAAACGCACTATCGTAACGTCATGATGGGTCATAAATACAAGGTTTTCATGCGCTTTATTGGGATACTTTTTGTATTGGGTATCGCAGCTTGCACAACGCTGATTCCGGCAACGACTCCGCCACAACTAGAAGCGACTGCGGGTGCATTTATTTCGCTGGATGATGAGGTCTTCGATGCCGGCAATTTTCGCGTCAATTATCCTGATGGCTGGCGTATCGTGAAAATCAGTGTAGCGACTGCTCCGCTTGAGGTGGTTTTTGCTGCACCCGATAATGAGATGACCATCCGTATTCTTGAAGGGCTACATGACTTTCCAGAAAATACACCTGACCCCACGCGCTATATGCGCCATGACCAGCATGACCTATCGCCTGATGTATCTGTGACAATCATTGGTCAAGCGCCGATAGCCGCCCAAGAGACGTTGGATAGGATATTCGAGGCTGTGCTGGAGTCGCTTCTTTTGGGACGGTAAGTGGACAGTGTATTTATTCACCTTTCAAGAAAAAGCCCCTTTCGGGGTTTCATCTCGCCTCATACAAAATGACAAGGTGAGACGGAGTTTATAGTACATTACCAAAAAAGTTTTTGGGGTTTCGTAGGGGCGACAGCGTGCTGCGCCCAATCTTCAAGAATTAAATTGGTCGTGTAATAGGTTTAACAGAGATAGAGGGTAAAAAATGCCGACACTCATAAAAATACTCACGCCAGAGGGATTAGTTGATGCGCCTTATACAGCCGACTCATTGGCAGAAGCCGCGCAATATGAACCAGCCGATGGTGTTTATACTGTTGCCAACACATTCAATACTTACGACACCCTCAAATTAGATGCCCATTTTGACCGCCTAGAAGATTCGGCACGTCGCGCTAATATTCCCCTAAAACTTGACCGCAAAGCTATTCGCTATAATCTACGGATGCTGATTCAAGTTGCCAATTATGGCAGTGTTCGTTTTCGCGTGACAGTTCCGCGAGAAACGCCCGACAATCTTATCTTGAGCATCGAGCCATTTACCCCACTATCACCCGAATTCATTGCACAAGGGGTACGCTGTATCACGGCTGTCAATAGCGCCCGTAACGCTGCTGAAGCTAAAACAACAGATTGGATGCACGCTCGTAAGGCACTACAAGCGGCGATGCCGGATGGCATTTACGATACGTTTTTGCTGGATAACGAGGGTTATCTACTGGAAGGGTTAGGCGCAAATTTTTACGCAATTCTCAATGACACATTACACACCGCCGCGTCCGGTGTTTTGAAGGGCATATCGCAGCAAATTGTCTTAGAGATAGCGCCCGATATTTTAGCGGTCAAAATGGAAGCGGTGCATATCAGTGACTTATCGCGCCTCAGCGAAGCCTTTTTGACGAGTAGCAGCCGTGGCATTATCCCCGTTGTTGAAATTGACGGCATTCCAATTGGCACAGGCACAATCGGTATTTATACTCAAAAATTGCTTGATGCGTATCAGGCATGGCTCGAAAAACACCTACTGCCTTTGTAAATTCTGTGTAAAGATCAGAAACTGAGGAGTCGTTCAGGCGAATCTTAAGGTACAATATAGAATAATAAACGTCTGTCAAGTCGATAGTTCGAGGAGATATTTTCAGATGAATAATTTCAATCGTGGTGGTGGTCTACAAGATTTTACATTCGCGCAACCGGTAAGCAAAGTTGAAGTGCGTCCGCTGTTGCGCTTAGTCTATCTGTGGATGATGTTTGGTCTCTTAACGACGGCTGCTGTTGCATGGTGGGTGGGGTCTAGTCAAGAACGTATTATTAGTATTGCCCAATACTGGACAGTTCTCTTCTTTGTAGAATTGGGTATCGGGCTGGCACTCAGTTGGGGTTTGCCGCGTATGTCACCCACTGTCGCTGGTGCGTTGTTCTTTGTCTATTCTGCTATCAATGGATTGTTCTTCGGTGTCATTATTGCCGCTATGGTCTATAACGGACAAACAGGGGCTGTGGCTTCCGCATTCCTCACGGCGGCGGGGCTTTTCGGTTCGATGACAGTGCTTGGCTTTGTCACAAAAGTTGATTTGAGCAAGTTCAGAACCTTCTTCATGATGGCTGTCTTAGGGCTGTTTATCGCCATCATCATCAACATGTTTTTAGGCAGTTCGGCAATGGATTTTGTGATTAGCATTGCGGGTGTCCTCATTTTCACGGCATTAACCGCTTTCCGCACACAACAGATCAAAGAACTTGCTAATTTGCCACAGTACCGCCAATATGGTAGCGAAACAACGAAACTCGCTATTTTCGGTGCATTTATACTGTATCTGGCTTTCATCAATCTCTTCTACTTCCTGCTACGCCTGTACAGTGGTCGTCGATAACCCTCTGCAATACAGCTTCGTCGGGGCAGGTCTCTTGTCCCGATACTCATCCACGCCGTAATACAAGTGGTACTTTGGCAAACATTAACAAAAAATCCACATGAACCAGAAACAAACGACACTCTAACAGTCCTTGACAATGATATCGTATTGCACCTGCTATAATGCCCTAATCGTTGCGTTAATTTTGAATCAATCGAGAAAGTGATGTTATGCAAGCATTAATCGTTGAGGATGATTTGCCACTCCAAAGTTTCTATCATCAAGTGTTGCAACAGTACGACTTTGATGTCCATATTGCGGTTGACGGGCAACAAGCGATTGCCAAGCTACATAACATTCGCCCATCATTGATTATCCTAGATATTCGCTTACCTTATGTTGATGGCACGCACATCTTAGATTATATTGCCGAAGATGATTGCTTGAGGAAAGCCTTTGTTCTGATTGCGTCTGCTAGCCAAGAATTTGAGCAAGAAGTCAGTAAGGTGGCGAATGCGACATTCTTGTTGAAACCCGTCTTACCGGATCAGATTCATGAGATTGTACAACTGCTCCAAGAACATGGCGAAATTGATTGCGACTAAAATTCTCCTCTCTACCGAAAAAGGCGGAGGTACAGTTAAATCTTCGCGATTGATTGAATGTGTGATTCTTACATTGTGATGATGCGCTTCGCCACTCGTAACTGTGTCGGGAAGACCGTCAGGAAATCGGCTAAGGTATCATAGCGTTTACCCTTCTCCTGCAAGAAACGCCGTAACACACTAATTGTCCCCGGCAATATTGTCATATTATGGACTTTCTTCTCCATCAATATATAGCCGCGTGCCTCCGTTGGATTCATGAAGTCTTCCAGATAAATCGCCACGACTGCCAGCTTGAAGAGTGTCACAAATTGTTCTTCCCAAGATGGATACTCGGCTGCCATGAGGTCGCCAACTGGTAAATCTTTCTCGGCTGCTACGCTGACTTTTTCAGCGTGTTCATGCAAATAGGTCGTCAGCAGAATCCGTGCATATTCTGACAAAGCGCCGGGGTAAACATGAATCGCCATCATCGACTCTTCATCGTAGGGCCATGGTGGACTTTCTCCCCAAGCCAATGCAGGTGGGACAATCGCAATCAATTGGTTATCGACGCGAATACCCACTTCTCTATCCGCAGGCCAAAGGATATTGGGCATGAATACCAAATCTTCAGGGATATCGCCGAGAAAAGGTTGCAGCGTCTCTTTGAAATAGACCGTCTCAAAGACCTGTTTGGCTTGCGCCTCGGCAGTCTCCCACACTTTACTGCCCTCGTCAAAAAAAGCTGCGAGTTCTGCTTTTTCGTAAAAATCCCACAATAGACTCGTAAAGCCATTGGGTACCCATGGCGGTAGGGTATCGGCAGTGAGTTTAGGCCACTGCAAAGACATTGCCAATGTAAACAGAGCCTCTAAAGGTGTTCCCTCATCCAGCAAACCTTGTAATGCCATAATCGCCGGATGTTTTTTCATCTCGCGTTCAGCAAGATGTTTAATCAAGGCACGAGCATGGGCATGGGCATGATGCCGCTTGCGCTCCTGTGCAGATTGTGGAAAGTTGGTAGCCGCCAACGCTGCGGACATCAAACGGATACGGTCATCAATGATGATGTTGATAGGTGTTGGATTGCTCATACATTAGTCCGAAAATGCAATAGAGGTATTTATAAGACATATCCTGTTATTGTATGTGGCAAAAGAGAATGCGGCAAGTGATTAGTCCTTAAGGTTGGCAGCAAAAATCATCAAGTCGCCAACTTATCGCCCAAGTGACCTTATCCAAAGAAACCGCTTTCCATCTAGGTAGACTTTCCTAGAGACCTAAATTGGGACAATTGAGAACTAGCCGCACGGCATGATACCGCTATAATAAGAGTGTATTGACCTTTTTAGAGGAGACGAGACCTATGGCACTGAAACGGGTGTTACCGTTTTTCGTGATGATTTTCGCACTAACAGGTTGTTTTCGCCAAGCGACAGATACATTTGATACCGTTGATAGCGGCAGTGGCGATGCGGCAACACAGGTCATTGCACCCAGCGCAACGACAGAATCAGCGATTACAATTATTGCCCCTAATACAAATAATGCGACTGCAACCGATGTGCCAATCGCTACAGATGTCGAACCAATTGTTGTATCGACTGTTGACAATAACCCAACAATTGTGCCGACTATCGTACCGACCACTGCGCCATTAGCAACCGATATTCCACCACCGACTGTTGATACCAGTTCAGCGTCAACATTACCCACAGCAACAGAGCAAGCATTCATTACACCGGATCCCGTTGTTGTCAATGAAGACCCAACAGCCATACCGACTGTTGTACCAACAAGCGATTCAAGTTTAGCTCCCACACCCTCCGATGAAGAAGCCGGTGTTGATATTATCCCTCCTAATGAATGCGAATATGTCGTTCAAGCGGGCGATAATGCCTTCCGTATTGCCTTCAATCATGGGGTGGCTTTAGAAGATTTGTTGGCTGTCAATAGCCTACCCGCAGTCCCTATTCTGCAACCCGGACAACGATTGACTATTCCAGATTGTGACGTTGAAGACAGTGTTGATACGACAACAGAGCAAGAAACGGTTGAAGTCACAGAAGAAGCTGCGGCTGCGCTTGAAGAGGGTTTCCAACTGCATATAGTGGCGCAAGGTGAAACATTATTGTCGATTGCGCGTCAATATGGTGTTACGGTGAATGATATAATCAACGAAAATACAAACCTCACTGACCCCAATCGTATCACTCCCGGCGATGAATTGCTCATTCCGCCATCCAACTAACAATTCTCAACGCGAATGAGCGCAGCATAAGGTTGCGCTCATTTTAAGTCTGTGTGATTTTTGTCGCTATAGACCAAGATTAGTACCTTCGGGCAATCAAAATTGTCTAAAAGCCCCTTTCGGGGTTTCATCGCGCCTCACACAAAATGACAAGGTGAAATGACCCGTATTCTCTTGCAACCAAGAGCCCAAAAATGGTTTCATCGCGTCTCTACGCTTCAAAATGCTTGATTCGTAGAGACTGGTTTCTATTTGTCTCTCGCAAAACTCGCATCAATAGTTCCTCAAGTCCAATTTGGAACGATTCGCCATAATAAGGCGTTCCCTTAGCAATAACCGCTAGATAAAAAGGGATAAAGTCATGCCGATACAATCAAAGATGAGACGTTTCAGTGCAATCCTCATGTTACTCACCGCCCTGATATTCATACTCGCCGCCTGTGCTAGGTACAATGCCCAAGAAGCACCAGATGTTTTACGTAGCGTGGATGATGAAATCGCAAATGAGGCTATCGGTGGTCAGGAACGGCAAGTTGCGGCAAATAACGCCCCACAAGCACAACCTGTCGCGGTGACAGCATTGGCAGTTGCTGTTGTCGAAGCCGAAGAAGATGCCGAATTCGATGGTGACTCTGGTGCTGATATGTTTTTCGAGAATTATGGGGTTAATCCGCTAGTCGATGCCAGCGAAGACAATCTCAGCACCTTTGCGATGGATGTTGATACCGCATCTTTCACTTTAGCGCGTAGTTACTTGCTCGATTACAATCAGATTCCACCGCCTGATGCCATTCGCCCGGAAGAATTTATCAACTACTTCGCTAGTGATTATGCCCAACCCGACGGTGATAATGCCTTTGCCATTCATGTCGATGCTGCACCTGCCCCATATAGTGAAGACGGTCAATTGCTGCTCCGTGTGGGGATACAGGGACGCAGTATCGCCCCAGAAGACCGTGACCCTGCGCTGCTCATTTTTGTCGTCGATGTTTCCGGCAGTATGAATGCCACCAATCGCTTAGAACTAGCGAAACAGGCATTGACTATTCTCGTGAGTGAGTTGCGCGAAGATGACCGTGTGGGAATTGTCGTTTATGCCGATAATACTCGCGTTGTGCTAGAGCCGACTCCGGCGAGTGAACAAAGTCGTATCATTAGCGCCATTAACACTCTGCAAACCGAAGGCAGCACCTACGCCGAAGCCGGAATACGTTTAGCCTATGGTGTAGCACTCGCCAATATGCAAGAGGGCGAAAATACACGAGTCATCTTGATTAGTGATGGTGTGGCAAATGTTGGCGAAACGGGACCCGACGCGATATTGAACACGATTCAGCAAGGTGTCGATAGTGGCATTACGCTGAGTTCGATTGGTGTCGGCATGGGTAATTTCAATGATGTGCTGCTAGAACAACTCGCCAATGATGGCAACGGCAATTACTACTATGTCGATAATATCCGCGAAGCGCAACGAGTCTTCGTTCATAACCTGACCAGCACGCTACAAGTCATAGGTTATGATGCCAAAATTCAGGTCGAATTTAATCCCGATGCTGTCTTGAGCTATCGTCTGATTGGCTATGAAAATCGCAATATTGCTGATGAAGATTTCCGCAATGATGAGGTTGATGCCGGTGAAGTTGGTGCTGGTCATACTGTCACAGCATTGTATGAAGTGATTGTTAATCCACAAGCACAACCCACTGCAACACTGGCAACTGCCTATATCCGCTATGAAGATGCTGACAGCCGCGATGTGGTAGAAGTTAATCAGCCCTTTGCCATTGCCGATGCTTACGACAGTTTCGAGGCAGCCCCCGATGACTTACGCCTCTTAGCCAGCATTGCCGAATTTAGCGAATTGTTGCGTGGTAGTCCGTTTGCCGAAGAGGGTAGTTATGATGCCGTTGTTGCTGTCTTAGAAACATTGGTACAGAATAACCCCGATGTTGCCGAATTGGTTCAGATGGTCGTCGCTGCCGGACAGTTGAACCAAGAATAACACTATTTTGGGGATACGCCGCTTGTATCCCCATTCCCATGCTCTCTATTTCTGCTATTTCAGTGCAAATTTCCGCAATTGTCGCTCTAACACTTGAATGGCTAAAGACCCGGGCACCGTCAATGTTAAATAGATGAGCGACAGCACGGCATAGGTTTCTACATAGGTAAACTGACTGCCTGACCATGTACGGGCGGCTTGTGTGATATCTTTCATGCCCAAGATTGTCACGAGCGATGTATCTTTAATCATTGAAATCATGTTATTGCCCAATTCCGGCAAAATAGCCCGAATCGCCTGTGGAATCACCACAAAGCGTAGCGTTTGGATATACGTCATACCCAATGACTTAGCAGCATCTGTTTGACCTTGTAGCACACCTTGGATACCAGAACGAAAAACCTCTGACAAAAATGCCCCATAAAATAACGATAGCCCTACAAAGCCGGTGAAGAAACTTTGCCCCTTCCAGTTAAAATCGCGCATTTCTGGTTCAAAATTACGCAGTAATGGCAGAATTGTCGCATTGATGACATCTTCAATGGGGTTATCAATTGCCGGAACAATGACAAATCCAGCGATGAGTAACAAGACCAACGGTGGGATACCCCGCATAAATTCAACATAGACACTCAGCACATGATAGAGACCTACTTGCAGAAAACTGAAGAGGCGTTTATTCAGTGGCAGGGCTGTTTCTGGCGGTTGTGGTGGATAGGCACGGACTGTCCCGACGAATAAGCCAATCACTAATGCCAGTACATACGACGATGCAGCCAGCATCAATGTTAAGGGAACACCCTGACGTAAGGCACGAAATGCTGCCGTATAATCTGGATTGCCGCTCATCTGATAAATGATGTAAATCCAGCCAAGCACCATGAATACTAGCCACCACGGGGATGTATAGACAAAGCTAAGGGGACCGCCCCCCATACCAGAAAAGCCATGAGTCGTTTGACTATTCTCAGCTTCATTTTTGCGTTTAGGTTTTTCAAGAGCCATAACAGTCGCCTCTAAATTTAGACAGGGTAGCCAGTTTCAGTGAATCACAATTTTGTATTTTACGACAGACAGCACGTATGCTATCCCTACAGTTGAACCTTGTTGACCCGTAGGGACGAGATATATCCCGTCCACTATGACCAAAAATGCTGATAAACTACGAATCTGTGATTCACTGAGTTTGTTAAACAAGTACCACACAGTAAAAGAGGGTGCAAAGACCCTCTTCTACTTATTGCGTGTCTATCAGAATATCAACAATAGACCTTATTCTAAATCACCCGTGAAGGGTCCCAAATCCCATGTGGCATTGATGCCGTCCAATGTACCATCGGTCATCATGCTACGCAAAGCAGCATTGAACGGTTCAACCAAGGCACTTTGCGGCGCAAAGATGAAACCAAGTTCTTCATCGGATTTAATGGCTTGGGTCATGAGTTCCACATCTTCGGCATTTTCACCGACATAGCCTTGACCCGCCACATCGTCAATAATCACAGCATCGACATCACCAGCGATGAGTGCTTGTACTGCTGAACCAAAGTCACTGTAACCGACGATACGGTCTTCACCGACTAAATCTTGGGCAGTCAAGAAATTGGTTGTGGCTAATTGCACACCAATTGAGAAATCACCGTCTACAAAATCATCAACTGACATGAAGCGGTCTTCGCCCACTTGTATCATGAAACGTTGAATAATCTGTGCATAGCCAATCGAGTAATCGACAATTTCAGCCCGTTCTTCGGTAATGGTAATGCCATCGGCAGCCATATCAAACTCGCCATTGCCTACCGCAACAATCATGCCTTCCCAACTGGCTTGGACGTACTCTGGCACGCAATTGAGACGTTCACAAATTTCGTTCACTGTATCATAATCCCAGCCGACAGTTTCGCCATCATCTGCAATCATGTTGAATGGCGGATAGGCATTTTCGACAGCCACAGTCACGGTCACGCCGCCAAGGTCTGGCAACAAGCCAATACCAGAATAGGGACCTAAATCCCAAGCGGCATTAATGGCGTTCAATGTACCATCAGCAACCATAGATTGCAGGGCAGCATTAAAGGCATCTGTGAGTTCTGAGCCGGGTTCAAAGATAAAGCCTAATTCTTCATTAGCTTTAATCGCAGCATCAAGCAAGGCGACTTGATCATCATTTTCACCGACATATCCTTGACCTGCCACATCATCAATAATCACAGCATCGACATCACCGGCAATGAGAGCCTGTACTGCCGAACCGAAGTCACTGTAACCAACGATACGATCTTCACCGACTAAATCTTGGGCAGTCAGGAAGTTAGTCGTTGCTAACTGCACGCCGATTGAGAAATCGCCGTTTACAAAGTCATCAACAGTGCTAAAACGATTTTCATCCAACTGAACCATAAAACGCTGGATAATCTGTGCGTAACCTTCAGAAAAATCAACGATTTGGGCGCGTTCTTCGGTAATTGTGATACCATCAGCAGCCATATCAAACTCACCGTTGCTGACGGCGACAATCATACCTTCCCAACTGGCTTGGATGTACTCTGGCACACAGTTCAAACGCGAACAAACTTCGTCTACTGTGTCATAATCCCAGCCGACAGTTTCACCATCATCCGCAACCATATTAAATGGCGGATAGGCATTTTCGACGGCGACAGTGACGATGCGACCACCAAGGTCGGGCAAATCGCCTTGTGCGGATACACCAACAGCCGAGATAGTCAGCGCCAATGCGAATACTAATAACATCAAAAGACGTACACGTTGCATGGAATTCCTCCCAAAAAATGTCTTATATACACAGTCATTAAATCCTGTTTATGAATATAACAGGTATCCTTATAGATTGCACCTATGAAATTGCTCGTCATGTGCCATGATAATCACCATAACAACCACTTTCTAATACTCAATGGTCTGCATTCTAGCCCAAGCCAATGTATAATAATATCAAATAGGTAGAATCAGAACGAGGGCAGTCCCATGAGCAAAACAATTTCTGACTGGATCGATGAACTCAGCAGTAGTGACAAAAATACCAGCAAAGAGGCATCTCGCGCTTTGAGCTATATGGGTGGGGCTGCCGTAGACCCACTATTAGAAACATTGCAAGATAATCGTGTAGACTTAAAATTGATTGCGAGCATATTGGGGCAAATTGGTGAACCTGCCCTCGATAGTATCGGGCTACTGCTCCAAGGTAATGACCGATATCTTCGTGAACAAGCGGCATCGCTCTTCGCGCTAATTGCTGATACGCGCAGTGTTTTACCACTCGTGATGGCGTTAGAGGATGTTGAACCCTCTGTTCGGGCTGGGATTGCGAAAGCCTTAGGGAGTTTCTCTGACCCGCGTGCTGTAAGTGCCTTGATTGATACCTTAGCAGATGGCGATGCCAACGTTCGGGCGAGTGCAGCGGAATCACTCGGCAGTTATTACCGTGACCCGCGTGTGATTCCAGCATTGATTCGCTCGGCTGATGATAGTAGTCCCCAGGTTCGGGTTGGCACAGCAAAAGCAATGGCAAAAGTGCATAATGAGCGTATCAAAGCCAAATTACAAACTATGACCAGTGACGAAGATTCTGATGTGCGTCTCACTGCCGCCGCCGCCCTCCAACATCAAGGAGGAGACCGCATGGTCTTTGAGCGCATGAACGTCGATGTGTCCGACAAAGTAGATGCTATCGCCCAAGAAATGCTCGAAGATGATGTGCTTGATGAGCAAGATATTGATTTGATGCGAAATTCTAATCCGCGTATTCGGGCGCAGTTGCTAGAGCGTGTTGGCGAATCGCACTCGGAAGCGGCTGTCAAACTTATCTTACCCGGACTCAATGACATTAATCCGGCTGTGCGCCAAACGGCAGTTGAGATACTGATTCGTATGGGGGCAAACGCAACTGAAGCACTCATTGAGGCACTCATGGATGAGTCTAAATATGTTCGCGCCGGTGTCATAGAAGCACTGGCTGTCATTAGTAACCCCACTAGCATAGAGGCGCTTTGCGAACGTTTGCAAAATGATGATGCCGAGCAAGTCCGTCGAGAAGCAGCACGAGCATTAGGGCAATTTGAGGCGAATGACCCAATTATCAAAAGTCTCAAACACGCCCTCAAAGATACAGATAAAGATGTGCAAGCTACCGCCCAGCAATCGCTCATACAATTAGGGGCCGATACCTCTAACCCTGTGAGTCGCTTTTTTCGGCGTTTTACAGGGAATGAATAAGGGGCGCAACTAGCCCCCTGACCCATTAACTGACTTTGATTAAAACGGTTCTGAGATAATAATGCTACGACAACTGGCTCTCTTAATGATGTTGCTGTTAACAGCTTGTGATGCGCTCAATTCACCAAATCCGACCCCGACTGCACCGGATATTGTGAAGCTACTGGCAACAGCCTATATTTCGCCAACGCCTAACCCTGAGCAAGAAGCGGCGACCCGTGCGGCAAGTTCGCCAACGCCATTGCGCCCAACAGCGACGATTATCCCCACCGAAACCCCTTATATTGGTATTTTCATTGGTGAGGCTGACACAGGGCAAAGTTTTCTTCAATTTAATGCCCCCCTATTTGCGAGTAATCAATCCATTGAACCAACAGCCAATGCCAGTGTTTGTGCCACACCTATTGATAGACCCTATCTTCCAGCATGGCGCAACAATTCTCTCGTTAATCAACGCTTGGGTTGCCCGATTCAAGGCGGATTTGGATTTTTCGGGCAGGTGCAACTTTTTGAAAATGGTCTCATGTATTATTATCCCGAATTGAACGCATTATGGGCGATTGTCCCCGAACGCGATGGACTTTCCGCGACAGTTCTGCCACGCGGACGTTTTGACTATCTTGAGAATCCACCCGAAAATTCGACAATAGGAATGCAAGCACCCGTTGGTTTACTATTGCCGGGTAATGTCTTTGGGGATGTGTGGCTCGATGTCGAAGGCTTGCGTGACAGAATGGGATACGCGCAAACGGAGGCTCAAGAAATCTCAATGGGCTTACAACGCTTTGAAAATGGCACATTTTTACTGGATGGCTCTAGTGGGACAGTGCTGGCTTTTGTGACAGATGGCACGATGCTAGGTCCCTTCCTAGCACCGCCAGCGCCGAGTAGCACACCGACTCCAGCATCAATAGTCACAGCACAGCCATAAATGGGGATAAGCTCAGAAAACGTGTTTTTTCGACAAATTGTGGATTTTCGGGCGTAAGAGCGCAATGCCTTGCGCCCCTACAACGACCTTTTCTTGGCGCTCTTAGCGGTTCATAATCCAGCAAATGCTTTATTCAAAAATCCATGGGTCAACGTTACGTTCCCATGCCACCAGTTCATCATCCATGAAAAAGTTTGCGACTTCAATTTCGCCATTTTCCACACTGTCAGACCCATGCACAAGATTACGACCAATCTCTAAACCATAATCACCGCGAATCGTGCCAGCCGCAGATTCACTTGGCTTGGTTGCGCCAATGGTATTGCGTGCCGCTTTAATGGCATCTGTTCCTTCGAGTGCTATCACGACAACCGGCGCACTGACGATATAGTTCACGAGGTCAGTGAAGAAGGGACGGTCACGATGAACATCATAATGCTTTTCTGCGAGTTCATTGTTTATCTGCATAAACTTCATGCCGATAATCCGTAAGCCACGTTGTTCAAAACGCTTGATAATTTCGCCAGTTAAGCCACGTTGTACAGCATCCGGTTTGACAATAATCAGAGTACGTTCTGCCATGTTGAGGCAATCCTTTCAATACAGCATACGAGCGACTCATTTGTAGTCGCCCGATGGGTTTCAATATTTATGAGGATTTATGATACGACAAATTCATCTAAATGGCTAGATTGTTAATCTTGATTTCTAGCAACGGTAAATGGAATGACGCGCTGTTGTAGAGTCCAAGAAGCCTTTTGAAAATGCTTAACGCAAAGATGCGAAGGATGAAAGGCGCAAAGAAAGGTTTTGAATAGCAATTTTGGCGTTTTGGCGGTTCATCTTTTTTTGCAATTATTTACCTGTTCTTACTTCATGGATAGGTGAACTGTTACAGAAAGATTTCGGTCATACATCAGGTCTATACTGTAGGGAAAATAGTTCAAAATAGTTCAGTGAAGGCTAAATATGTCTGAAAAAAGCAAAAAAATTACCATGTACGCTCATCCGGCTTGCCCGATGGTTTTTCCGGTGAAGAGTATGCTCAAGCAAGCCAAAGCAGACTATGACTATATCAACATTTTTGAAGATATGGCTGCCCGTGATAAAGTGCGTGATATCAACAATGGTTATGAAAGCGTGCCGACGCTGCTTTTCCCTGATGGCAGTACCCTCACTGAACCGAGCGCCGGTGAATTGCGTAACAAGTTACAATCTATGGGCTATAAAGTCCCACTAACAGCGATGCTCATGGGTAATCTTTGGCTCATCGTCATCGTTGCTGGGGTTGTATTTGCCATTTTACGCGCATTGGGTGTGTTTTAGAGTCCATCCGGCAAAGTAAAGCCTTTTTCGCCTTGCGGAAAATCGACCACATCTACAATAGCATCAAGATTGATTGTCCCGTAGACATGCGGAAAAAGCATGTCATCGCTAGTCGGTGGGGCTTTGTGTCCTTTGGGATGAGCAGGAGCCTCCCATTTCAGGTCGGCGGAAAGTTTCTCCGTGTCGATGCACAACAGCACGAGATTCGGCACATCACGATAAAAAGCATTGGCGACCTGTAAAATTTGTGCCGTTGTCGAACAGTGAATGAATCCTTCGCTTTCAAGTGAAGATGCCGTATAGTGTCTGTCTGCTTGTTCCCACGCTTCTTGGATGGTGATATGATAAATGTATGTCAAAATTTTCTCTCCTAATGTTACTTTTGCCATTCATCAGACAACATAACGTAGATATTGTTATCGTAGAATACGTCATTAACGTGTTGTCCATCACGCACAACGCCCTCATGCGTAAATCCGAGTCGTTCTGGAATGGCACAACTTTTGATATTGCCGACAGCACAGTGAATCTCGACGCGCTGTAAGTCCAAGACAGAAAAAGCATAATTAAGCAATGCTTTGACAGTGCGTGTCATGATGCCCTTGCCGATATGCGATTCAGCTAACCAATAGCCGATTTCGCTTTTCTTGTGCTTAAAATCCCAATAATGATAACCACATGCGCCGCAGAATTCGCCTTCATACCAGATGCCCACTTGTAAGCCATCATTTTTGGCATATTGCGCGAGGCTAGAGTTGATAAATTCGCGTGTCTTATCTACTGATGTGCTGTCATCCACCCATGGTAGCCATTGTCGTAAATAAGCGCGATGACTATCAACTAAGGCAAAAACTTCATCAGCGTGGCGCGGTTCAAAGAGGCGCAATCCGATTTTTTCATCGACTTGATGGCTAAATTCTGGTGCTTCTTGAGTGGCTGTCCAATCGTCCTCCAGCATATAGTAAGTATCGAAATCGTAGTATTCGCCGTAGAGCAAGGCAGCATGAACATCAATGCCCTGATACTTGTAGCCTAAGCGTTTGGCAACAGCGAGACTGCGTTCGTTGTGTGGCATGGCACGCAGGACGATTTTGTGCAAGCCAAGCGTCGTAAAGCCATAATCGGTCATGGCACGGGCGGCACGAGCGATAATACCTTTGCCAACAGCATTTTTATCGAGCCAGTAGCCAATTTCGCCATGCCGCAAGTTTTTATTGTGGAGCAAGAGACCAATGCTACCCACGATTTCGCCTTGATAGTCAATGGTTGTGGCAACTTCTTTGCGCTCACCGAATTGCTTGCGAACGTCCAAGATGTAATCACGGGTATTGTCTAGCGTTTGATGATTATCCACCCAATCCATGAAACGCTTGATGTGGTCATGGTTATTTTTAATCAGCTTGAAAAAGACCTCAAGGTCGCGCATGTCATGGAGCAATAGCGATATATCATCATCAACTTTGAGTGCAAACATTCGATTTTCCTTGTTTAACAAAGTATCTCTAATAAACCTGTAAACACTAGCTCACTGCGGCATTTTGTGTGAGACGTGATAAAACCCCGAAAGGGGCTTATGTTCTGAACAGTAAAACTAATCTTCATCGTCGTCCTCGTCCTCTTTGCCTTTACGCTTACGTTCAATAGGGTCTTCGAGCCTGCGTTTGGCAGCTTCGGCAAGGTCAGATGCCCATGATTCGTAATCATCCATTGCGAAAGCGAGTTCTCCTTCATCTGCTGTGAAGCGTACCAATCCGTCGGGCTTGCCGCCTTCCATGCGCTTGAGTGCGGCGATATTTTGCACAGTCGTTAGGTCAAATGACTTATAGACTTCTTCACCATGAAAAATCACCAATTGAAGCGGCATAATATATAGATTTACAGGCGGTTCAAGTTCCCATGCACCGTGTAGATTCTGTTTGCTGCCCCAATCAGCGTGAGCCATTGTTTATATTTTTTATTACGCCAATTTCCGTAAGCAATCAATCCACCCACAGAAAAAGCCACGATAGAAAAGACAACAAGTTTCATCAAGACACCTTCGTTATTATTTACTAATCTCACTCAGAATCGCAAAATATGATGCTAGTCATGATATTGCGACTTAAGTTTTTAGCTATTCAGTTTGTCAGCACTTCAGCTTATTTTAGCGCCCTATCTTAGCTGATTGGCTGAACTGCTGAAATGCTCTACTCGACATGACATTGTTACCCATAGCTATCTAATTCTTTGCGTAACGCCAGTTACTGATGCTGTTTTCAGAGCGTGCGCCCACGTTTCAGCTTCTAGCAATGTAAAATTCAAGACTTGCCCATTCGCTGAAAAATGAAGTTCATCGCCGGAAGCACTGATATCGCTGATGTCTGCCAAATCAATGCTCGATACGACCAATCCGCCTGTCAGAATAACTAATGTATGCGGCGCAAGAAAAAGTGTCACTTCTTTCGTAGCGTCTTGGGCAAGCGTCGTCGGCAATGGGGTGTGCATAGCTCGTGGGGTTATTTGGCTCAGGGCTTGGACAAATTTCTTGTTATCTATGAGGCGCACCTGAACAACATACCATGATGTGCTGATATGCGCATGGATAAATGCCTCGTTCCCGACAACCCAGAAACCGCGCAATTCATCTTTGATGGCATTGAAACGCACAGCCTTTTCTTGCCGCGTTTGGAAGCGTATTTCATGCTGAGTCACCACCAAAACCGCCCGATTCCAATGACTCTCACTGCTCGGTTGCCTGATGCTATAGGGAATTTCTGTCCATGTTTGATAGACGGCATCAGCATCTTGTTCAATTTTGACAGGCACCAGCAAACTATTGCGATAATAGTATAAACTCGCTAAACCACCCAAAAATGCCACCAGCATCCATTCCATGATTACGACTCGGTCACATCAGCGACATCAGGAAATAGTGCGCTGTCGTCAAGCGGTGTATTATTGACTGATTTTTCGTAGGCAGCTTGTTTCTGAATTTTTTCGTGCAGTTGTTTAATATAATTTATCCAGCGTCCCGGACGGGTGAATTCTACAAGGGTATAGCCGCTAAAATCGCCATAGGCAACTTCGGCACTATAGACCAGTGTATCGGTTTTGCTACTGGTCACAGGCAAATCGGACAAGAGACTAGCGGTGATAACCCGTTCTTGGTCAGGTTCTCCGGTAGACATTTTCAAATGTACGATAAAGCGTACAAAGTGGCGCGGGCTATCACTATCAATCAAACCAGTGATGCGGATTTTGTGGTCTTTGTAGATACTCGCCACACGAATCGGATTCAGGCGCGTCATCACGCCGTAATTGATGAGGATAAGGGCAATCGGTTCGTAAAGGTCGTCCATAAATCACCTCCTGTTGACCCCATTATACCGTGCAGCAAGTAAAGCGTAAATCACACCAAAACTATAGATATTGTCTAGGTTGATAGATTTAGTTATGGTAGGCAAATTTCAAGTAGAAGGATATTTCATGCGCGGCACGATTCTAATTGCTCTGGCGGCGGTCTTATGGGGGACAACCGGCACATCACAGGCACTTGCTCCACAGGGCGCGACACCTTTGGCGATTGGAGCAATGCGTTTACTGGTCGGGGGCGGCGCATTGATGCTGCTTTCTGTGAGTCGCGGCGAAATCACCGCATACAAAGGCTGGCTGCAGCCGAGGACTCTCCTTGCCGGAGTCAGTGCGGCACTGTATCAATTGACCTTCTTCGCTGGAGTCGCGTTAACAGGCGTAGCAGTCGGCACGATTATTGCGATTGGCAGTGCGCCGATTTTCACGGGTATTCTGGGCTACTTTGGGCGCGGAGAAGCATTGCGGCAACGCTGGTTTGTCGCTACTGGCATGGCGATTATGGGTTGTGTGCTGCTGGCATTTTCTGGCAACGACACTGTAGAAATCAACCCATTAGGAATACTCTTGTCGCTCAGTGCTGGATTGAGTTATGCTGCTTTCGCACTCGGCAATAAAAAACTCATTGAAAACCATCAGCCCGATGCAGCGATGGCAGTCTCATTCTCAATCGGGGCATTGATTTTGCTACCGACACTATTTTTTGTCGATGTTTCTTGGGCAACAACCCCCGGCGGAATGGTCATTATTTTGCATCTTGGACTTATCGCAACCGGACTGGCATACATGCTTTTTGGACGCGGCTTGCAGACCATCCCTGTTTCGACTGCCGGAACATTGGCGCTGGCTGAACCTCTGACGGCAACTTTGCTAGGTATTTTTGTCTTGGGCGAGCAATTAACCCCATTAGCCCTCTTCGGTATTCTGATATTATTCGTCGGCTTGCTGTTGTGCATGGATGCTTCGGTAAAACCCAAACCTCAAAGTGCATCATAACCATCAGGTTTAGCTATAAATCGGGCATTCGCTCTGTAGTAGTACTCGACCAATTTAATTCTTGAAGATTGGGCGCAGCACGCTGTCGCCCCTACGAAACCTTAAAAACTTTTTTGGCCGTGTAGTAGTACGCTCTTAGCGCAATTTTATGCCTTTTGTGACACTGTATGATGAAAACTAGCCCTCGACAAATCGTCGTAGGCTACTTAAAGTGCCAAAGTATATGGTGAGGAGTGCAATAAGCTCCGCTCCAATCGTTAAGTATAATTGGGGATGCAATTTAGGGGTGGGTATCCTATCTTGCGGTTATAATGTTTAGAAGTTAGGCACTTGCGTACAAAAATTGTAGGGGCGTACTCGCGTGTGCGCCCGAAAATAACGGTCAACTGCGTAAGTCCTAATGTTATTATCATAATTCAAGTTTCATGTGCCGACATTATGGCAAGATGAATTACCCGATGTCGTACAAGTTGTAGCAAATGTTAATGCTCTGATAGATAGCAAATAAAGTACAGTGAAAATATTAATTGGAGGTTTTTGATGATTACTTTTCGACTAAATGGAGAAGAACGCGAATATACTGGCGACCCTGATTTGCCATTGTTGACTTATTTGCGTGAACATGAGGGCATTACATCGGCAAAAGATGGCTGTGCGCCACAAGCGGCTTGTGGTTGTTGTGTCGTGCAGGCTGATGATAAGGCTGTGCTGTCGTGCATCACGCCGATGAGCAAAATCGAAGGAGTCGATGTCACCACGACAGAAGGCTTGGGCGAATATCGGCAAAATGTGTTTGCCAATGCCTTTGTCGAAAAAGGCGGTGTGCAATGTGGCTTCTGCATACCCGGTATTGTGATGCAAGCGAATAACCTCATCGACAAAAATCCCGAACCCTCACGCGACGATATCGAAAAATCGCTGCATCCGCATCTATGTCGCTGCACGGGCTACAAAAAAATCGTTGATGCGATTGAATATGCCGCCGATGCCATCCGCAAAGAAGAAGAAATCCCCGTCCCTGTCAGCGATAGCAAAGTCGGGTCACGACAACCCAAATATCAAGCACAAGCATTAGTACTCGGTCAGCATGATTATACTGATGATATTCAATTGGATGGGATGCGTTTTGGGGCGCTTAGGTTTAGTGACCATCCGCGTGCTAAGATACTGAAAATTGATAGCAGTGCGGCTGAGGCTCATGCCGGTGTGCTACGTGTCATCACAGCGCAAGATATCCCCGGCGATAAAATGATTGGCTTGATTAAGCAAGATTGGCCGATGATGATTGCTGAAGGCGAAACGACGCGCTATGTCGGCGATGTCTTAGCCTGTATTGTTGCCGAAAGTGATAAAATTGCGCGTGAAGCTGCTGCTCTGATTACAGTTGACTATGAGGTTTTCGAGCCAATTACCGATATGCACCAAGCGATAAAAGCCAATAGCCCGTCGGTACATGAGGGACTCGATAGCAATATATTGTCGCAGTCGATTACCAATCGTGGCGACCTCGAAAAAACAATGCAAGAATCAGCTTATATCGCCAAGGGTATTTTCCAGACACAGATGATTGAACATGGTTTTATGGAGCCAGAGGCTTGCATTGCTTACCCCAAAGGCGAAGGCGTAGAAGTGCTATCGCAAGGACAAGGTATCTATGAAGACCGCGTGCAAATTGCGAAAATATTAGGTTTAGCAGAACGTTTCGTGCGCGTGATTCTCATCCCCAATGGCGGCGGATTTGGCGGTAAAGAAGATTTAACGGTACAAGGTCACGCGGCACTAGCAGCCTATGTCATGGGTGAACCTGTTAAAGTGCGCCTGACTCGTGATGAATCAATCATCATGCACCCCAAACGACACCCCATTTGGATGGATTACATCATTGGTTGTGATGAAAATGGCAAACTCACCTTCTGCAAAGGACGTTTTGTCGGCGATACAGGCGCTTATGCCAGTGTCGGTATGAAGGTACTCGAACGCTCGGCTGGACATGCCACAGGCGCGTACAATTTTCCTGTAACTGACATTGAAAGCACGGCTGTTTATACCAATAACCTGCCTTGTGGAGCGATGCGCGGCTTCGGTGTCAACCAAACAGCCTTTGCACTGGAAAGTCTGCTCGATGATTTATGCGAACAAGGTAATTTTGACCGTTGGCAGTTCCGCTATGACAATGCTCTCCAAGATGGTGATATGACTGCTACCGGACAAGTTATCGAAGGTGGCGCAGGGGTTCGTGCCACACTCGAAGCTGTGAAAGACGAATTCTACAATGCGAAATACGCCGGAATCGCCTGTGGTATCAAGAACACAGGTATCGGAAATGGAATGCCCGATTCATCCAAAGTGACGATTACTGTGGCAGCAGCAGATAAGGTCATTGTAGACCACGGTTGGACAGAAATGGGACAAGGCGTTCATACGATAGCACTGCAAACCCTCGTCACCGAAACAGGCATTGACCCCTCACTTATCGAAGTGCGCGTCGATACGAATTCTGAGATGGTGACAGGCATGACAACCGCCTCGCGTGCCACATCGCTAGTCGGTAATGCCATCATTGATGCTGCGAAACACCTCAAAGCAGACTTAGAAAATAATTCGTTGGCTGACCTTGTTGGCAAGCATTATGTGGGTGAATGGTCAGTTGATTGGACGACAAAACCCGGTGCTATGGTCGAAAAAGTTTATACGCATTACAGCTATAGCTACGCGACACAATTGGTTGTCTTAGATGATGATGGACAGGTTGAGAAAATTATTGCGGCACACGATGCTGGTAAAATCTTCAACCCGACACTGTTTGAAGGGCAACTAGAAGGTTCGATTCATATGGGTTTGGGTTATGCCATCAGCGAGAATTTAGAATTAGAAGATGGTCGTCCTAAGAGTACCATGTTACGCAAATGCGGTATTCTACGGGCAAAAGAAATGCCAGAAATGGAAATCATCGGCGTAGAAGTCGCTGACCCCTACGGTCCCTATGGTGCGAAAGGTGTCGGTGAAATTGGCCTCGTGCCGACTGCTGGGGCTGTTGCTAATGCGCTCTATCAATTTGATGGTCTGCGTCGTCATGAACTGCCGATGCGAATCCCGAAAAAGCGTCCAGCACGTCGCAGCAATGGTAAAAATGGCAGTAACGGGAAAAAATCGTAACGCAGAGCAACGTGATTTTAGAGAACCATAATTTTGTGTTTTGTGGGATGGCATGTATGCCGTCCCTACTTTTTCTTGGCGCTCTTGGCGTTTTGGTGGTTCATAATCAAACGGGGATTATCTATGTCTTTACTCATTCACAATGTTAATATTTTTACAAACGACGACTCCAACACCGTGATTCACAGTGGCGCAGTGGCAATCGAAGATAATCGTATCATCGCTGTTGGTGATGAAAAAGACCTCATCTCGCGCTATAGCGATTTCAATCGGCTAGATGGATTCGGACGTTTACTCATGCCGGGCTTCACGAACGTTCATATGCACTTCTACGGCATGTATGCGCGTGGACTCGCCCTCACAAAACCGATGAATAATTTTCATGAAATTTTGCAGCATCTCTGGTGGGCATTGGATAAAGTGCTAGACATGGATGCTGTTTACTATAGCGCCTTGATTCCGTCGATTCTATCCGTGCGGAAAGGGGTTACGAGTGTCATTGACCATCATGCCAGCCCGAATGCCATTGATGGCAGTTTAGACCGTATCCAAGAGGCTTTGGAAAAAGTTGGGATGCGCGGGATTTTATGCTATGAAACATCAGACCGCGATGGCAAAGATATCCGTACAAAAGGCTTACAAGAGAACGAACGCTATATCCGCAAGATTCAAGCGGCAAAAGATGAAAACCCTGATTTTATGTTTGATGGCATGGTTGGCTTACATGCGTCTTTTACGCTAGATGATGATTCGCTAGAACAAGCGGCTGCTTTATGTGAAAATGTCAATCGCGGTGTACATATTCATATGCTAGAAGATAAGGTCGATGAAATCCTGACTCGTGAAAAATACGGGCACGGCGTGGTTGAACGTTTGCAGCATTTTGGCTTATTAGGCGACAAAAGTATCACAGCACATGGTATTTTTGTCGATGATGACGATATTGCCATGCTTGCTGATAGTGATTCAATAATCGTCCATCAAGCACAGTCCAACATGAATAACGCAGTCGGGCGTGCTGATGTGTTCAAATTGCTCGAAAATGGTATCACGGTTGGTATTGGTACGGATGGCATGACTCCTGATTTACGACGTGAAGCGATGACAGGGTATCTGCTGCACAAGCATCACCTCAGCGATAATAATCTTGGTTGGAGTGAATTTGAGCAAATGACACTCAAAAATAATCCGACTATCTATGAACGCTTATCAGGTCAAAAAGTCGGGCGCATTGCTGAGGATTATCTCGCAGACATCATTTTGCTGGATTACTATCCGCCGACCCCGCTAACAGGCGACAATCTATGGGGACATTTCTTGTTTGGTATTGTCGATACCCCTGTCAACACAACGATTATCAATGGCAAGGTCATGATGCACGATAAAATTATCGGTCATCTTGATGAGGTTAAAATCGCTGCCGAGTCGCGTAAAATCGCCGAAAAAGTCTGGCAGAAATTCCATGATAGTTAGCATATAATTTTTCAGACATGCTTAACGCAAAGCTGCAAAGGGTGAAAGGCGCAAAGAAATATTCAACTTTTTCTTGGTTGCTGAAATATTGCACATTCATCTATTATTTTGGCGACTTGGCGTTTTGGCGGTTCAAAAATGAAAGCAGGATTTTTTAGATTGAACCCTCGCTGTACATAAATACGCTTTTCTGCAAGATAACCGTTAGGATTGCCCGTTACGATAGTGGCAATTATGAAGTTTTCCTAACGAGGTCTATCTCATATGAAAGCCATTTGGAACGGGATTGTCTTAGCTGAAAGTGATAAAACCATCATGATTGAAGGCAATTATTACTTTCCACCGGATTCAGTCAATCGGGATTATTTTGGACAATCAGCCCTGAAAACACGCTGCATCTGGAAAGGGCAAGCTCATTATTATGATATTGAGGTGCAGGGTGAGGTCAATTATGCGGCGGCGTGGCATTATCCAAAGCCGTGGCTTTTGGCACGCTTCCTCAAAGATTATGTGGCGTTCTGGAATGGCGTGCAAGTAGTACGAGATTAACCAAATCGCCCCATTGCTGAGGCAGTAACAGGCTTATTGCTGTGCTTGGGTTGCGAGAAAATCTTGGGCATTGATGAACGAAAATGATTGTGCAATGCTGTTAAGGGTATCAAAGTGCGGTTCAAGTTGTCCGATACGAGCAGCGAAAAAAACAATGCCGTAGGCTTCACCCCTATCGACAAGCAATAAGCGAACATCCAGCGCAATATTATCTCCGCCACCGAGTCCATCTATAGTGGCGATAGCATTCTCTACATTGACTGAGCCAAATGTGTACAAAATATCGCTTTGTGGGGCAGAAATACGTCCTGAGATATAGAGGACAACATCAGCAATATCCTCTCGATTAACAGTTTCAGGCAGCGCATTTTTCAATATCGCACTCACTGTTCCGGCAAGATGGTCTTCTTGTAGATTTTCGATGCCCTTTTCGTAGTTACGCATCGCAAATCCGCTATTGGCAATATTAATCGACGCAGTAGATGTTTCTATGCCCACCCATGTGCCGGGGAAGGACACCTGAAATACACCCGTTGCCCCATCTGTGGCTTGTAGCACTTTCGGTATATTGGGGTCATGTGTCGGACGGGCAGCAAAATCACTATTGCAAGCCGATAGTATGAGTAACATCAGCACAAATAGATATTTCATCATTCGTTCTCTTCGCATATGCTAACCAACCCAATAACGATAAATTGGTGTTTCACCCTTAGTGAGAATCAAATTGAACAGCGTAACATCAATTGTTCTATTCTACAGCAAATTGTCATAGCTCGTAGCAGTGATAATCATCTTGGATGAGTGCATTTCGTGGATACATCATATCGTCTGTAAGATTTTGATGAGGCTGTTTGTCTATAGATGCTAGAGATAGAAGTCACTATGTGGAGCGAAGTTCATGGGAAAAACAACTGTCATCCTCCAAAACGAGGGATACCAAACAACGATTCAAACTCGCCATCATACCTATCATGCCGATGAACCAATAGAGGCTGGCGGTACGGATACGATGGTTAGTCCAATAGAAATGGCACTGGGCGCACTCGGTTCATGCGTCGCCATGACGATGAAAATGTATGCCGAACGCAAAAAATGGACTCTTGAAGGGGTTGAAATTGAACTGGAGTCGGAGCGATTTAAGGCGCGAGATTATGCCGATTATGAGGGTGATGAACGCTATGTTCATGAGATTCGCAAGGAAATCAAGTTGTTCGGTGATTTAACAGATGAACAACGCGCCCGTATTCTCGAAATTGGCGGCAAATGCCCTGTCCATCGCCTGATTGCGACACCGACATTCTTCAAAGAAACGCTCCTCAGCGATGAAGAATCAATTGAGCCAGTTCAAGAATAAAATCTGAGTTTTTGTGTGCGAGAGGCATGTCAGAGCCTAAGCGTTTGTTGAGCGTCAGGCAGACGTAAGTTTTCTCGCATACAATAGCTGTATGAACACTTTACGACGGCACTTCAAAACAATTCTGAAAATTTTTGCTGGGCTGCTATTCACCTTTGCGATATTTGTGTATTTTTATGTCTTTTATGGCTTGCCCGATGTGCGCGATATTGAAAGTGGCTTTGCGCTGCCGAGTACGCGCATCTATGACCGTAACGGTATTTTGCTCTACGAAATTTTGCCGCCAGAACAGGGGCGTAATCGTGTTGTCCCTCTGGAAGCCATTCCGCAGCCGTGCATCAATGCAGTAGTCGCAACCGAAGATGCTAATTATTGGTCACATCTCGGTGTTGACCCCGTAGGGATTGTACGAGCCGCCTGGATTAATATTCGTGGGGGACAATTGATTGCCGGCGGCAGTACCATCACCCAACAAACCGCACGTATTCTCTTGCTGGATTTTGATGAACGCGCTAACCGTTCTATTCGGCGTAAATTGCGCGAAATGGTCTTGGCAATTCAGTTACAAAATCAAAGCAGCAAAGACCATGTTTTATCGCTGTATCTCAATCAGGTCTATTTTGGTAATCTCGCTTATGGCATAGAAGCCGCCGCACAAACCTACTTTCATAAAGATGCCACTCAGCTATCGACTGCTGAATGCGCCCTCCTTGCTGGCTTGATTCAAAATCCAGTTTACCATGACCCCTTATCGAATCTCGACAATGCACAGGCACGGCAAGCAGTAGTTTTGAATCTGATGGTGGCGCGTGGTATCACCTCAATAAATAGGGGCAGAGTGGAAACAAGCGAAAAAGCGACGATATTCTGACGGAAAAACAAAGAGAAAAGCGCTACAATATAAAGAAATAAGCGCAAACAGGAAAAGTCGATGCCCCCAAAAGAATTTAA